>JBKGHI010000109.1:0-26297 GCA_046520405.1 Myxococcus sp. 1LA | reverse complement strand
CACCTGCCGGCGGCCACCTGGGTGGGCCTGTCCGCGCTCTTCGTCGCCCTGGTGGACCGTGGCGGGCCGTACGGCTACCGCGCGCGCACCATGGGGGCCATGACGCTGCTGGGCGCCGTGGTGGGGCTCGCCGCGGCGCTGCACCTGCCGGCCTGGGCCGCCGTCATCGTCACGCTGCTCTGGGTGACGGCCTGCGGGTTCGCGCGCTCCTACGGTGACACGCCGGGGTTGATGGGCGTGGTGCTCGCCAACTACTTCGTGGTGTCGCTCGCGCTTCCCGCGAAGGACCTGTCGGACGCCTTGCTTCGCTCCGGCCTGTTCCTGGTGGGCGGCGCGTGGGCGATGTTCCTCGCGTTGCTGTTGTGGCCGCTGTTCCCCTACCGCCCGGCGCGGATGGCCATCGCGCAGTGCTACGACGCGCTGGCGGAGCACGCGGAGGAGGTCGGGCGCTGGCCCCTGGAAGGGCTGCCCGTCGCCGCGGGTGTCCTGCCGGAGGCGCCGCCCTGGCAGGCCCGCATGCGCCAGCTCATCGAACAGGCGCGCACCGTGCTGGCCTCCACGCGCATGGGCCGGGCCGGTGAGAGCGGGCGGGGCGAGCACCTGCTGGTGCTGCTCGAGGGCGCGGACGCGATGATGGTGACGCTGATTGCCCTCACGGAGATGTTGGAGGTGGCGCCCGCGGAGCCTCGCTACCACGCCCTTCGCGCGGAGGTGCAGCGCGCGCTCGCGGAGCTGGCCTCGGACCTGCGCCGCGTCCGGCTCGCGCTGGAGAAGGGGACCGCGTTCAGCGGCCGTCCAGGCTGGAGCGCGGAGCGGGTGAAGCGCGCGCTGGAGGCGCTGGAGTCCGCGGGGGACCTCCCGGCGCAGGTGCGCGCCGGCTACCAGTACGTGTACTCGCTGCTGGACCGGTTGCGCGACTATGCCCACGCCACGGTGGACGTCGCGGCGCGGCTGGAGGACAGCGCGCCGGTGCCGGACACGCCGTCCCTGCCGGCGCGGCCCGCGAGCGATGCCCCGCCCCCGTCCCTCCTGGAGCCCGTGCGGGAGAACCTCAACGTCCGCTCCGTCATCTTCCGGCATGCCCTTCGCCTGGGCGTCGCCGCCTCGCTGGCCATGGCGCTCGTGGGCGCGCTGAAGCTGAACCACGGCTACTGGGTCATCATCACCGTCACCGTGGTGCTCCAGCCCTACGCGGGGCTCACCTTCCTGCGGAGCCTTCAGCGCATCGCGGGCACGCTCCTGGGCGCGGCGCTGGCGGCGGGGCTGGTGGTGCTCGTGAAGGACCCGGCCATCATCCTGCTGGCCATCGTGGTGCTGTTCGCCGTGGCGATGAGCATCCAGCCGCTCAGCCTGGCCGCGTTCCAGGTGCTGCTCACGCCAGCCCTGGTGCTGCTGGCGGAGCTCCAGACGGGAGACTGGGAGCTGGCCGGGGTGCGCATCGTCAACACGCTGCTGGGCGGCTTGATTGCGCTGGCGGGGATGCGGCTGCTGTGGCCCAGCCCGGAACACCTGCGCCTGCCGGAGCAGGTGGCCTTCGCCCTGCGCGCGGACCGCGACTACGTGAGGGCGGTGGCCTCCGCGTCGTCGGACGCCGAGCCCTCGGTGCGAGAGGCCCGGCGGAGGATGGGGCTCGCGCTGCTGGCGGCGGAGGCGTCCTTCCAGCGGCTGCTGGGGGAGTGGAACGGCCCCGCCAAGGAGCTGGAGCCGGTGATGGCCCTGCTCGTCTACGCGCGCCGCTTCACCTCGGCGGTGACGATGTTGGCCGCCAGCCGGAGGGAGGGCGCGGCGCCCCGGGAGCTGTCGGACGTGGTGCGTTTCGTCGTCTGCGTCCTGGAGGACCTGGCGCGCCGTGGAGCAGCAGCGGCGGCCCGCGCCCATGCCCACCCCGGCGCCCGAGGGTGGGGCGGAGCCGCTGGTGCGAACGCACGTCGAGCGCCTTCTGCGTCAGCTCACCGTGCTGCACCACGCGGCGGAGCGCATCCCACCCCGGCTGTTGGGATAGCGGCGCCCGGACGCTCAGGGCCGGTCGAGCGTCGCCACCAGCCGCCGCAGGTCCTCGTTGACGCTGACGAACCGGGTGTTGCCCTGCTCGTCCGCCAGTTGCTTGCGCATCGTGGGCAGCGAGGACTCGCGCAGCTTCTTCGCCGTGTCCTTCGAGCCCTCCACCAGCCAGCCCACCGCGAGCACCAGCGCGAGGCGGGCCTCGGTGTCGCGCTCGCCCAGCCGCGCCGCCAGCGCACCGCGTGCTCGGACGCGCCCGAGCGGCCCACCTCCAGCGCCGCGCGCTCCAACAGGAGCGGGTCCGCCTTCTCCAGGCGCTGCACCCAGCAGGTCGCGCTGCCGGTGCACGCCTGTGCCGTCTCCAGCAGCTTCGTCCAGGCCGTCAGCTGGTCCGCCCGCTTCTTGCCCAGCGCCGCCGGGTCGTCACAGCCGTCGTCCTCGGCCTGCTTGCAGTCCGCCGCCGTCCGCGCCGGTTCCGCCGCCGCCAGCTTCTGGAGCACGGGCAGCTCGCGCGCGTCGCCCAGCATGGCGATGCCCTTCGCCGCGGACTCGCGCGCGTACCAGTCTCGGGTCCCCGCGGCCTTCTCCAGCGCGGGCAGCGCGTCACGCCCGCCCAGGCGCGTCAGGGCGCGGACGTAGGTGTCCCGCACGGTGGCGTCCGTCTCCGCCACCAGCCCGGCCAGCGGCTTCACCGCCTCCTGCGCGCGCATGCGCGCCAGCGCGTCCGCGGCCTGCATCCGCACCAGGGCCTGAATCTGCGGGTCCGTGTTGGTGAAGGCCAGCTGCTTCATCAGCGCGGCCACCGCCCGCTTCTCCCGCAAGTCCCCCAGCACCGTCGCCGCCTTCATCGCGTAGCTGGCGGGGTTGACGCCGTTCGACTGCGCCCACTTCAGCAGGTCCGCGTCCTGGCCCTCCAGCGCGGGCAGCAGCGCGTCCGCCGCGGGCGCGCCCAACTGGTACAGCGCGAAGGAGCTCTCCACGTAGAAGGACTTGCCCTTGCGCTCCTTGGTCAGCATCCGCACCAGCGCGGGCGCGCGCGCGGGTCACCGATTTCGCCCAGCGCTTCAATGGCCTTCTTGTTGAGGAAGGGCTCCACGGTGTCGTCCGTGGCCAGGGTGATGAGCGGCTCCACCGCCTCCTTCGCCTTCATGTCGCCCAGCACCTGCACCGCCTCGATGCGCGTGTAGTTGTCCTTGGCGCGCAGCAGCGGCACCAGCGCGGGGATGGCGCGGCGGTCCCCAATGGACCCCAGCGTCGCGACAATGGCCTTGTTGGCCAGCTGCGCGGGCATGTCTCCCGCCGCCGGGTCCAGGGCCTTGGTCAGCGGCTCCACGGAGGAGGCATGCTTCAGGTCGCCCAGGGCGCGGGCCAGCGCGGCGCGCACCTCCGGCTTGCGCTCCGTGTCGAGCTGCTCGTGGAGCATGGGCAGGAAGTTTTCACTCATCTTCCCGGAGGAGCGCATGGCCTCCACCATGCGGATGCGGTCCTCCGCCCGTCGGCTCTGCTGGATGCCAGACTCCCAGTATTCCGGGGTCGCCGGGTCCCCCTTGCACCCGGCGAACAACATGAAGGAAAGCGCAACACACAACGCGGTGAGAGAGCGGGTCATGCGGTCTCCGGGAGCGTCTGCGAGGTTGTCCTGTCTTCCGTGTAAACCTCGCGCGAGGAAGGAAGCAAACCGCCCCCGGCACCTGGGGTACGCTGGTCAACGACATGTCCGATGGAAATCAAAAGACGGTGCGCCCGAGCCACGTCCGCCGGACGTACATCCTGGACCGGCCTTTCCAGTTCAAATACATCCTGCTGCTGGCAGGGATTGGCGCCGGCAGCATCGGGGGGTTCGGGCTGTTGGCGCACCGCGTCCACGTGTCCTCCGTGGCGTCGGGGGTGGACGGCGGTGAGACGCTGCTGTGGCTGACGGGCCTGGGCACGCTGGGCGCGGCGGTGGCGCTGGGCCTCTTCGGCCTGGTCTTCACCCACCGGGTGGCGGGCCCCGTCCATGTCATGAGCCTGTACGTGGCGGCGCTGGCGGCGGGCCGCTATCCCCGGCTGCGTCCGCTGCGGCGCGGCGACGAGCTCAAGCAGTTCTTTGACCGCTTCAGCGAGGCGGTGACCCGCATCCGGGAGCGCGAGGCGGACGAGGCCTATGCGCTGGAGACCGTGCTGGAAGCCCTCCGGCCGGTGGCCACCACCCCCGAGGCCCTGGAGGCCCTGGGCACCCTGAGCGCCCTGCACACGCGAAAGCGTCAGGCAGTGGACACCCCCACCGGGAGCACCTTCAAGTCCGTGGCCTGAGTCGCCCGGCGCAGGAGAAGCGCAACACCATGAGCAGACCCCGCATCGTTTTCATGGGCACCCCCGACTTCGCGGTGGCGTCACTGGCCGCCTGCTTCGAACTGGGGGAGGTGGTGGCCGTCGTCACCCAGCCCGACAAGCCGAAGGGCCGCGGCAACACCGTGACGGCGCCGCCCGTGAAGGAGCTGGCCCTTTCGCGCGGCGTGCCCGTGCTCCAGCCCACCAAGCTGCGCACGCCGCCGTTCTCCGAGGAGCTGCGCCAGTACGCGCCCGACATCTGCGTGGTGACGGCCTATGGCCGCATCCTCCCCAAGGACCTGCTGGACCTCCCCACCAAGGGCTGCGTCAACGTGCACGGCTCGCTGCTGCCGCGCTTCCGGGGCGCCGCGCCCATCCAGTGGGCCATTGCCCACGGCGACACGGAGACGGGCGTGTCGTTGATGGTGATGGATGAGGGCCTGGACACTGGCCCGGTGCTGGCGATGAAGCGCATGGCCATCGCGCCGGACGAGACGAGCGCCTCGCTGTACCCGAAGCTGGCGGCGCTGGGGGGCGAGGTGCTGCGCGAGTTCCTGCCCGCATACCTGAGCGGCGAGCTGAAGCCGGTGCCGCAGCCTTCCGAGGGCATGGTGCTGGCCCCCATCATCGAGAAGGACCAGGGCCGGTTGGACTTCACGAAGCCCGCGGTGGAGCTGGAGCGCCGCCTGCGGGCCTTCACGCCGTGGCCCGGCGCCTTCACCACGCTGGGCGGAAAGCTGCTGAAGGTCCACCGCGCGAAGGCCAGTGGTGGTAGTGGGGCTCCCGGCACGGTGCTGGCGTCCGGCCCGGACGGCATCGAGGTGGCATGCGGCGAGGGCTCGCTGGTGCTGCTGGACCTCCAGCCGGAAGGAAAGCGGGTGATGCGCGCCGCGGACTTCCTGCAGGGGCACAAGCTGGCGCCGGGCAGCCAGCCCTTCGTCGCGGGCTGATTGGGAGAACGGGTGATGGGCATGAGACTGCTGGTGCTGCACGGACCCAACCTCAACCTGCTGGGCGTGCGGGATGACACGTCCGGCGGGCGGCTCGAGGACCTGGACGCCGCGATGCAGGCACGCGCGGAGGAGCTGGGGCTGGAGCTGACGGTGGTGCAGTCCAACCACGAAGGCGACCTGCTCGACACGCTCGGCGCGGAGCTGGAGGAACTGGACGGCATCATCATCAACCCGGCCGGGCTGTTCGGCTCCTACTGCCTCAAGGAAGGCCTGGAGGCCGCCGGGCTGCCCGCCATCGAAGTGCTGCTCAAGCCCCCGGCCCGTGAGTCCGTGGTGGGCGAGGCCTGCGTGCTCCAGATTCACGGCGGGCCCGGCTTCGAGCCCTACCTCCAGGCCCTGGAGACCTTCGGCAGCGGCGTCTTCACCACGGAGACGCCGGAGTCGAAGAAGCCCCTGGGCAAGAAGAAGGGCGGCGCCACCAAGGGCGCGAAAGTCACCCCCATCACCGTGCTCAAGCGCGCCACGCGCAAGGACGGCTCGTCGGAGACGGCGAAGTCGCTGGCCCGGGCGGTGAAGACGGCGGGGCCCACGAAGACGCTGGGCCGCAAGCTGGCGCCGGTGGAGGACCTGCGCGCGGCCCGCCAGGCGAAGACGCTGGGGCGCGGCGGCGGCAAGGGGCTCACCCCCGCGGCGGACCTGCTCACGCGCGCGCTGGTGCGCCAGAAGATTTCGGACCGGCTTTCGGGACGGCTCTCCGCCGCCGAGCTGGCCGCCTGGGCGCGTTCCCAGTATCAGGCGGTGCAGCGAGGCGCTCCGGCGGAGAATGGCCACCGCGAGCTGCTGGAGGAGAGCCTCCAGAGCCTCACCCTCTCCAACCTGCCCGCGACGCGGCTCTCGGATGAGCAGCTCGTGGACCTCTTGACCCGGCTCGACGAAGGATGAACGCCCGCGCACTCGCCATCCAGGTCCTCGCGCGCGTCCGCGCGACGGACGCCTACCTCAACGTCGTGCTGGACACGCAGCTGTCCGAATCGCCTCCGAAGGACCCTCGTGACGCGGCGCTCGTCACCGAGCTGGCGTACGGCGCCACCCGGCGGCAGCTCGCGCTGGACTACGCCATCACCCGCTTCGCGGACCGCAAGCTGGACGCGCTGGAGGACAAGGTGCTGGCGGCGCTCCGCATTGGCGCCTACCAAATCTTCCACACCCGCGTGCCCGCGCGCGCCGCGGTGGCGGAGACGGTGCAGGCCCTGAAGGAGGTGGGGCTGACGCGCGCGGCGGGCTTCACCAACGCCATCCTCCGCAAGCTGGCGGACCTGCCCGCGCCGCCGCTGCCCTCGGCGTCCGACGTGGCGCTCCACCTGTCGGTGCGGGAGAGCCACCCCCAGTGGCTGGTGGAGCGCTGGCTGCGCCAGTTCGGCCGCGAGCGCGCCGAGGCCATGCTGGTGGCAGACAACCAGGCCCCGGCGGTGGTGGTGCGCGCCAACACCGCCAAGGTGACGCGCGAAGCGCTGCTCACCCAGCTCCAGGAGATGGGCGTGGACGCCAAGGCGACCACCGTGTCGCCGGTGGGCATCATCCTGCCGTCCGTGGGCCGGGTGGAGGACGTGTATGGCTACTCGGAGGGGCTGTGGCAGGTGCAGGACGAGGCCGCGCAGCTCGTGGGCGTCTACGGGGCGATTCCGGAGTCGGCGCGCGTGCTGGACGCGTGCGCCGCGCCGGGCGGCAAGTCCTGTCACCAGGCGCAGTCGCATGACGTCGTCGCGGTGGACCTCCACGCGCACAAGCTGCGGAAGATTGAGGCGGAGGCCCGGCGCCTGGGCCTGCAGCCTCGCCTGAAGGCCTACGCGCACGACGCCGCGGAGCCCTTCCCGGAGGAGTGGGGGGAGTTCCACGCGTTCCTGGTGGATGCGCCGTGCTCGGGGCTGGGCACGCTGCGCCGCCACCCGGAGCTGCGCTACCGCCGCAAGGAGGAGGACATCTCCCGGCTGGCCACGCTCCAGCGGCGCATCCTGGAGAACTGCCAGGAGGCGGTGCCGGCTGGCGGGCTGCTCGTCTACGCGGTGTGCACCATGGAGCCGCAGGAGGGGCAGGACCAGGTGGAGATGTTCCTGCGCAGCCACCCGGAGTGGACGGCCGAGCCGCCCGTGCTGCCCGGCCTCAAGCTGCCGCTGTCCCAGGCGTACCTGCGCACGCTGCCGGGACCGGAGGGCTTCGACGGTTTCTTCGCCGCGCGCCTCCGGAAGCTCTACTGACGGACGCTCAGGCCTCGTCGGAGGTCGGCAGGTTGGCGGCGGCCTTGAACGCCTCCAACACCGCAGCGGACGCGCGGTCCAGGTACTTGCCCTTGCGGATGAGCAGGCCAATGGGGCGCGACACCGGCCCCTCCGCGAAGGGCTTGGCCACCAGGGAGCCGCCCTTCACCTCGCCCATGGCCGTGGCCATGGGGAGGATGGCCACGCCCAGACCCATCTCCACCGCCCGCTTGATGGTCTCCACGTTGTCCATCTCCATCACCGGGTTGATGTCGATGTTCTTCTCGCGGAAGAGCCTGTCCAACGCCTTGCGCGTGGGCGCCTCGCGGTCGAACGCGATGAAGGGCACGCCCGTCAGCGCGGTGAGGCTCACCTTCTGTTTCGTGGCGAAGGGGTGATTGGGGGCACAGACGACGGCCAGCTTGTCGTCGCGGAAGGAGAGGATGTCCACGCCCGCGCGGGGCTGCGGGTAGGCGACGATGCCAATCTCCGCCGCGCCCAGAATCACGTCGTCGTACACCTGGTCATTGCGCCGGTAGTTCAGGCGCATGTTCACCTTGGGGTGCGACTTGAGCAGCTGCTTCTGCACCGCGTTCAGCTCGTGCAGACCCACCGAGTAGATGGTGGAGACCGTGGTGGTGCCCGCCACCTCGGTCGCCTGCTCGCGAATCTCCTGCTCCACCTCGGAGAAGCGGGCGAGGATTTCCTTGCACCCTCGGAACAGCCGCTCCCCGGCCGGCGTCGGCGTCACCTGGCGCGCGCTGCGCGACAGCAGCTTCTGCTCGTAGCGGTTCTCCAGCGCGCGAATCTGCTGGCTCACCGCGGATTGCGTGACGTGGTTGAGCTGCGCGGCGCGGGAGAACGAGCCCGTCTCGACCACGTCGCAGAACATCTTCAAGGATTCGAGCTGCATAAGGTCGTCTCCTACCCCCAAACCCAATGATTAGGCCAGAGTTAATTAGAATGCCTTTCCTTCGCGGGCAAACTACCTAACCCGCCAGGGCTCCCTCCGGCCACTCATCGGACGACAGGGGGATTGCGGCCGGGGCTCAGGACGCCTCGGGCCCCTCGGGCGGGGCGGGGGGGCGCGGGCGGAACAGGACGAAGAGGGAGGCGGCGAGCGCGGTGAGGGCGCCCCCGCCGAGCATCTGCACGCGCCCCACCTCACGGGTGGCATCCGTCAGAAGCTGGCATTCGGGGCTGGAGAGGCCGTCGCAGCCCGGGGCGATGAAGCTGTTCTTCAGCCCGACGGCGAGCAGGCCCAGGCCGCCCAGCAGCAGACCGCCCAGGAGGCCCGTTGCCGCGGAGCGGACGAGGGACGGCCGCTGGGGGGATGGGGGCTCCGGGGAGGCGGGCATGCGGGCAGCTATAGCCGCGAGGGTGGGGCGGGCTCAACGGGGTGCGTGGCGGGCGCGTATGCTGCCGGGCATGCGAATCCTCTACGGTGTCGTCGGCGAAGGCATGGGCCATGCGACGCGCTCCCGCGTCCTCCTCGAGGAGCTCACGAAGGAGCACGAGGTCCACATCGTCGTCTCCGGCCGGGCCCAGGACTACCTGGCCAAGCGCTTCCAGAACGTGCACGGCATCTGGGGGCTGACGCTCGCGTACGAGGGCAACTCGGTGAAGAAGTGGCAGACGGTGCTGCAGAATCTCACGGGCGCCGTGAAGGGCTGGCCGCAGAACATCCGCCAGTACTTCGAGCTGGTGGACGACTTCCGCCCGGACGTGGTGGTGAGCGACTTCGAGTCCTTCAGCTACATGTTCGCCCGCACCCACCGGCTGCCCGTCATCAGCGTGGACAACATGCAGGTCATCAACCGGTGCAAGCACGAGCCGGCGCTGCTGGCGGGCCACGAGGACAGCTTCGAGACCTCGCGCGCCATCGTGAAGGCGAAGCTGCCGGGCGCGTTCCACTATCTCGTCACGACGTTCTTCTACCCGGAGCTCCGCAAGCGGCGCACCACGCTGGCCCCGTCGATTCTGCGCCCCGAAATCCTGGAGGCGAAGTCGGAGCCCGGCGAGCACCTGCTCGTGTACCAGACGGCGACGACGAACACGGCGCTGCCGGACATCCTCAAGGCCGCGGGCATCCCCTGCCGCGTGTACGGGCTGCGCCGGGACATCACCGAGGATTTGGTGGACGGCAACCTCACGTACCGGCCCTTCAGCGAGAAGGGCTTCATCGACGACCTGCGCACCGCGCGGGGCGTGGTGGCCAGCGGCGGCTACACGCTGATGAGCGAGGCGGTGTACCTGCGCAAGCCGGTGCTCAGCGTGCCGCTGGTGGGCCAGTTCGAGCAGGTCATCAACGCGCTGTACCTGGAGCAGCTCGGCTATGGCATGTACGTGAAGGAGCTGACGGTGGACGCGCTGAAGGAGTTCCTCACGCGCGTGCCCCGGTGCACGCAGGCGCTCCAGGGCTACGAGCAGGATGGCAACACGCGGATGCTGGCCGCCCTGCGCGAGCAGCTGGCCCTGGCCTACGAGCACCGGGGCCACTGGGCCATGGAGATGGCGCAGGACTAGGGATCTTCAGCTTGTCGATTTAAGCGAAAGCTGCGCCTGCGCGAAGTGCGGGAGAGTCGCGGAAACGGGGCAACTTCACACTGTCCCTTCTTCAACCGTCCCCATGCTGAACGCCTACTGTGCCACCTGCTGTTCTATCGCGCCGAGTTCGGCGCACGCCTCATCTATCAAAAGGATCATGCACTGCGACATGGGGCTGGGGGCACCCTCCTCCTCAGCCAATAATAGGACAGCATCAAAATAGGGGATGGTGCGGATGGACAACGAACATGAAGAAAGCCAGCTGGCCCGATTGCTAAGATTTGCTTGCTCACAGCGGTTCGGGTTTGCTTATGGCCTCTATGTCTAACGAAAAGAAGCTTTCGTTGAAGTCCTCCCATGTTGAGGGCAGTGTCACTCCGCAGCGGCAAGGGCGTAAAGGCCCAGCCCCCTCAAAGGCCGCAGGAGGTGGTGAGGAAACTCCAGCCCCCTCAAAGGCCGCAGGAGGTGGTGAGGAAACTCCAGCCCCTAGTGGTGCTCCGACGCCCGAGTTAGGCGAGAGGGAGGAAAGGCAATCGAGCGATCAGAGTGAGGCAGCGGAGGCTCACGGCAAAAATGTTCCCGTGCAACCAGTCGTTCCCAAATCGCCAGCCGAATGGTTCAACGCAGCAGCGCAGCTTTGGGCAAATTCGCATGGAGCTCCCACGCTGACGATTTGGTTGAGAGATCAGGATTCGATTCGTCGTGGGATCGCCGAAGAGGTGTTCCGCGAGCTTCAGCCGCTTTCTACTCCCGTCGATGAACTTTGGGTCATGCTGAACTCAGTCGGTGGTGACCTCAATGGGGCCTACCAAATTGCGCGCCGGCTGCAGTCCACTGCAAAGACAGTTCGGGTTGTGATTCCGCGAATGGCAAAAAGTGCTGCGACACTGATCACTCTTGGATGCCATGAAGTGGTGATGCACCCGCTGGCCGAACTGGGGCCGATTGACACTCAAACTGACGTCCTTCGAGCAGGTAAAAGGATGATGCGATCCACTCTCGATGTGATGCGCTCGATCGAATACCTGAGAGAGTTCGCCATGAACTCCTATGTGCGTGTGGCGAAGTTCCTTGTCGACTACTCGGCCACTACCCCGTACCAACTGCCGATTGAGCAAGCGACCCCATCTGCCGCTACAGTCATGAATGCGTTGGTCGAGCCGATCTTTTCGCAGATCGATCCGATTCAAATGGCGGAGTGTTACCGGTTGCTGGATGTTTCGCGAGAGTACGGGCGTCGCCTCATGTCGGTCTCCTACACCACAATGGCGGAGGGGAAGCGCGAGGACCTATTGTCCAAGATGGCAGAGGGTTACCCGGCTCACGGCTTCATCATCGATTTCAAGGAGGCTGAGGAACTCGGACTCAGGTCCCGGGAAGCCACCCCAGATGAACGCACTCTACTCGATTTTGGCGTGATTTTTGCTGGAGATAGGGTCCGTTCGATCAAGCTGTACCAGCCGCAACCGGCGCCTGTCGCCGACCGATGATTATGTTATACGCGTGGGGGATGCCGATGACCGCTAAGAAAGTTGCTCTGCAAACGGCACTTGATCCTTGGCACATAGTGCCGGAAGTCCCATTCGCCGGTGATTTCTCCAAGAGGGACATGGCCACAATCGAGTGGGTCCGGCGGTATTTTCGTGGACCGACGACGGGAGATGTCGAGCTATCGATTCCGAGCGAAGGAAGGACGAGTGGGTGTAAAGAGAGGCTACATTTTCATGGTGATGATGCGCTGCATCATGAGTGTAGGTCTCGGATCGAGGGACTTGAGCATTTCTGGCCCGCTGCTGGTAGGTAGCTGTGGGTAAGGCCGTGAAGCGGTAAGCCGTATGCTAGTTTCCCCTGAGGTGGAGGTGGCATCAGGCTAGTTTGTCGCTGACTCGCCTTGGCGAGCAGTCGGTGCAGCTCCCTCGCGCTCTAATTACCGACAGTGAGGGCGAGTCACGGGACCGAGGCCGGCTCATCCTCGTACTTAGCGGCATTCCCGGATACAATCCGCCTCCTTTCCTCCAAGGGCCGCGTCAGTGCAGCGGCACCTCGGTCTCGTTGTTGCGCTCGGCCGCGCGCCGCGTCAGCTCGGTGAGCCAGGACTGCGTCAGCGGCGTCTCGCTCTGGCTGCCGGTGTAGCGGTCCTGGCTGCTGTCCTGGGGCATGAAGCGGTTGGCCCACGCGGTGAGGGCGGCTGTCAGGCCAGGCGCCAGCGCGCGCCCCACGGCGCCAGCTTCGCCGGCGCGCCCAGCAGCGCCTCGGCGTCGCCCCGCCGGCACGCGGCCAGAATCTTGCGCGCGGATTGCTCGGCGCTCAGCGAGGTGAGGGGCAGGGAGTCTCCCGTGGTGAACCACGCGTACTCCGCCTCGTGGTTGCCTTTGAAGTACGCGTTGCGCGGGCTGCCGGTGCGCATCAGCCCCGGGCACACCGTGGTGACGAGGATGCCGTCCTGGCGCAGCTCCGCGCGGAGGCCATCCGACAGGCCCACCAGCGCGAACTTGCTGGCGGAGTACGGCACCAGGTGGGGGACGCTCACCTTGCCGCCCACGGAGGCGATGTTGACGATGCGCCCCTGTCCGCGGCGCTTCATCTCTGGCAGCACGGCCAGGGTGGTGTACAGCGGCGCCCACAGGTGCGTGTCCATGGCCTCCTGGAAGTCCTCCAGCGTCATGGACTCCAGCGGGCCCACCTGGATGACGCCCGCGTTGTTGATGAGCACGTCCACCGCGCCCCAGCGCTCGTGGATGGCGGAGACCATGGCCTCCACCTGAACCGGATCTCTCACGTCGCAAGGGATGGCGTAGACCTCGCCGCCGGTGCGCTCCAACTCCTCGTGGGCCCGCTCCAGCGTCTGTTCGTCGCGGCCGCAGATGGCCACCCGCGCCTCTTCCTTGAGGAACTGGCGCGCCAGCACCAGCCCCAGGCCGCGGGAGCCGCCGGTGATGAGGACTGTGCGGTCCTTGAACTGGAAGCGGGAGCGGAGGATGCGGCGCAGGCCCAGCGCCGCGCCGATGCCGGCCGCGGCCAGGGTGCCGAACGAGAAGCGGGACGAGTCAGAATCCTTGCGGCGAGCTGCCATGGTGGGCTCCTGGGTCAGAGGGCGGGGGCGGGCGCCGCGGCGCTGGCCTGCACGAAGCGCTCCAGCACCTGCCGGACGTGGTGGGACGCGTTCCTCCCGGAGAAGTGGTGACGGAGCCGGCCGGACTCCGCGTCGAAGACGAGCCACGCGGGCGTGTCCGTCACGTCGTAGGCCTGGGCCATGGAGCCGTCATCCACGGCGATGGGGTGGTAGAGCCCGTGCTTCCTGGCGAAGGCCTCCACCGCGTTGGTGTCCCGCAGCTCCTTGTCGGAGTGGGTGACGTCCACGCTGATGACCCTCAGCCCGCGCGGCGCGAACTCCGCGAGGATGCGCTTCACCGCGTCGATGTCCTCGTCACTGCCGCGCTGCTTGACGGAGAAGAAGTGGAGGAGGACGGGCAGCTCATCCAGCTCCGAGACATGGATGGGCGTGTTGATCCACCCACCGTCCGGGTCCAGCAGGGTGATGGGAATGTCGAGCTTGGGCATGCGGGGCTCCAGCGAGGCCTGGGTTCGGAAAGGACGCGACTCAAGCTAGGCACGCGGGTCCGCTCCCGGGCGGCGCTGGACGGCAGGCCGCGAAGCAGGCAGACACTCACGGCATGCGCATCCCCGACTTCAAGCTGGAGCGGTACTTCGCGCGCTGGGAGTTCGCGGCGCCGTACCTGCTGTGTTCCTCGGACATCGAGGGCTGGCGGATGGCGGACCTGCTGGCGCTCGCCGGCCCGGACGAACAGGCCCGCTGGGAGGGGCTGACGCTGGGCTACACCGAATCCACGGGCCTGCCCGCGCTGCGCGAGGAGATTGCCGCGCTGTACCCGGGACTGTCCCCGGAGCAGGTGCTGACCTTCGCGGGCGCGGAGGAGGCGCTCTTCGTGCTGGTCAACGTGCTGCTGGGTCCAGGGGACCACGCCGTCGTCACCTGGCCGGGCTACCAGTCCCTGCACGAGGTGGCGCGCGCCACCGGCGCGGACGTGACGCTGCTGCGCCTGCGCGAGGAGGATGGCTGGGCGTTGGATTTGGATGCGCTGCGCCGGGAGTTGAAGCCCCAGACGCGGCTCCTGGTGGTGAACTTCCCCCACAACCCCACGGGCGCGCTGTTGGACCGCGCCACCTTCGATGCGCTGTGCGAGCTGTCGCGCGAGCGCGGCATCCACCTGCTGTCCGACGAGGTGTACCGGCTGCTGGAGTACGACGCGCGCGACACGCTGCCGCCCGCGGCCAGTCACACGCCGCACGGCATCAGCCTGGGCGTGATGTCCAAGGCCTTTGGCCTCGCGGGACTGCGCGTGGGGTGGCTGGCCTGCCGTGACGTGGAGCTCTTGCGGCGCTGCGCGGCCTACAAGGACTACACGACCATCTGCAACAGCGCGCCCAGCGAGGTGCTGTCCCTCATCGCGCTGCGCGCGAAGGAGCGGGTGCTGGCGCGCAGCAGGGATTTGCTCGCGGCGAACCTGGCCCTGTTGGATGCCTTCTTCGCGCGGCACCCGGACACCTTCCAGTGGGTGCGTCCGCGCGCGGGCAGCGTGGCCTTCCCCAGGCTGCTGCGTGAGACGCCCGTGGCCCGCTTCACCGAGGACCTGCGCGAGCGCGAAGGCGTGCTGCTGCTGCCCGGCGACGTCTACGACTTCCCAGGCAACCACTTCCGTCTGGGCCTGGGCCGCACGAACCTGCCTGACGCGCTGGGGCGATTGGAGCGCTACGTGCTCGACACATCGCGTTGACGCGGGCGGCGCGACTGTCGCCTTCCTGCGGGAATCCACGAGGGTGATGCGCTGCGTCAGTTCTCGCTCGCACTTCCAGATTTCCGTGACCTCGACCTTTTACACCCCGCGCCTCTAGAGTTCGGCCCGCCGCCTGGTCCCCCGCCGGGCTGGCATCCCCCGACGCAGCGCAGGAGGCGCTCAACATGAAGAAGCTCTTCGGTCTGGTCCTTGCCGCCGCAACGATGTTGGCGGGCACAGAGGCCGCAGCCGCCCGATACACCCTGTGGATTCATGGCCGTAACGGCGGCACGACGCAGCCCGGCAACTACAACGACTTCAGCTACTGGGGCCCGGCGAGCGCCGCGGCGGGCGTGAACAAGAAGGCCGTCAACTGGGATGGCCGCCAGAGCATCGGCACGCAGAACGAGCGCATCCGTGACGCGCTGGACTGCTTCTGCACAGGGAGCAACCAGTGCTACATCGCCGCGCACAGCGCGGGCAATCTCCAGATTGGCTACGCGATGTCGCTGCACGGTGGCTCGACGCGTCAGGTGAAGAACGCGGTGCCCAATGCCAATGGCGTCTGTGGCAACGTGAGCGGTGGCGCGACGCAGAAGGGCTGGAACATCCTGTGGGTGGGCGTGGCGTCGGGCGCGGGCGGTGGCAGCGAGCTGGCGGACATCGGCGAGTGGGCCGTGAGTGAGCCGCTGGTGACCGACCTGAAGACCACCAACGCGCGCGCCATGTACAACCACAACGAGACGCGCGGTAAGGCGTTCTACATGTTCGCTGCCTCCAAGGGCACGCTCTACTCCTTCGTGCTTCCGGGACAGGACGACGAGGCGGTGGCGTACCACTCGACGGGTGGCGTCTCCGGCAGCGCGGGCAGCTCGCAGTGCAACCCGGGTGACTGGTTCTGTGGCGCCACGCTGAACATGCTCACGCAGGCTTCCAGTGACGGGCGCGCGAAGTGGGCGAACCACTCACTGGTGCTGCGCGACGACCGGGAGACGTACAACCACTACGCAGGAGGCAACTGGGGTGGCATCATCGCTCCCCTCCGCCAGTACATGGCTGACTACGCGTACTGAGCCCCCCTCTTCGCAAGAAGCGTCATGACTCCGACCGGCACCGTTTCCGCCCCTGCGTCCCGGATGCGCCGCGCCCTGTGGGCCATCCCCCTCATTCCGTTGGTGCTGGGCGGAGTGGGGTGGTGGTGGATGGAATCGGACGCTGACTCGGAGTCCTCCGGCGAGGACGGGATGATGGAAGCGTCCTCGCCGGCGGCCATGGCCGCGCCAGGGACGGCGGGAGGTGGCATGGGCGCACCGTCGGGTGCTCAGGTGAAGGGGGCGGGCGCGCAGGCGCCGCCCCGCAGTCCGGAGGAGGCGGAGCGCGAAGCACGGCGCCAGCTGTGGGAGCGGCGACTGGCGCGCGCGAAGGAGACGCTGGCGGCGTACATGAAGGCGACGCGTTATCCGCCGGAGTCGCGTCCCGCCAGTGAGCACCCGGACCAGATGGAGATGGCGGAGCCGGAGCGCACGCATCCGCTGAACAAGGACGGCTCCGACATCCAGCTCCGGCTGAAGCAGGACCGCGTCTTCGTCGTGGGTGATGAAGTGGTGCACTTCTTCGTCGGCTGTGAGGACGCGCGCCGTGTCCCCAGGCCCTGTCAGGTGGTGTCCGCCCTCGCGCACGAGGCCGAGCACATGCCCGGCGCGGGCGCCGTGCCGGCGGTGCCGCTCGCCTTCGCGGACGACGGCGCCGCGGGTGATGCGCTCGCGGGGGACGGCACCTTCACCGGGCGCTTCCAGCCGTCGAAGCAAGGGTTCCCCATGTACTCGGGCACGCTGCGCGTGGACGTGCAGGTGCGCTCGGGGAGCGCGGAGGGCATGGCGTTCTTCGACATCATGTTCACGCCCTCGCCGCCGGCGCTCTTCACCGGCCAGGTGCGGGAGGTGATGGCGCACGACTCGCTTCAGCTCTACCTGGGGATTCAGGTCCGGAAGGCTGGACGGTACGTGGTCGCGGGCCGCGTGGATGACGAGAGCGGCATGCCCTTCGCGCACGTGTCCTTCAACGAGGAGCTCAACCGCGGCGAGCAGGAGGTGAAGCTCACCATCGCCGGCAACCTGGTGCGGGACGAGGTGCCCACCTTCCCCCTGAAGCTGCGTGACGTGGAGGGCTTCCTCCTCAAGGAGCGGGGGGACCCGGACCGTGAGCTGATGGCGAGCCTGCGCGGGTACGTGCACACCACGAATGACTATCCCGTCGAGTCCTTCTCGTCCGCGGAGTGGCAGAGCGCGGAGCGGCAGAACTACCTGGACGAGATGAACCGCGAAATCATCGAGATTCAGCGGTACATCGCGCAGGACGCCCCGCCCCCGCCCTGAGCGGCTCAGGCCTGGGGATTCTCGGGCGCTGGGGCCTGCTCGGCGCCGGGGTTCGCGTCCGGCTGTAGCCCGGGCTCCAGGGCCTCCGCGACCATCTCCACGCCCTGTGAGGCGAAGGCTGCGGCCACCGGCGCGCTGGCCGCCGCGGGGTTGGCGGAGATGGAGCCCAGCACGCCCGCCACGGCGGCGTCGTCGAGCGTGGGCTCGTCCGGCACCAGGGTGCCCAAATCGAGCGGGTCCGCGAGGAACTCATCGGGCCCCGCGGGGCTGACGGCTGGGTCCAGCGCCTGCCGCACGGCGAACTGCTGGCCGTAGGTGGCCGCGTAGGCGCTGCCCAGCGCGTAACCCGCGGGCGCGTCGTCCACGCGCGCGTCTCCGGCAGCGGCGCTTGCGAGGTCGGCCGGGACGGCGTCGATGCCCGCGGCCTCGGTCGCGAAGTTCACCGGCGCGCTCAGCCGGGCGGAGGCGATGCGTGACTGCTCGGCCGCTTCGGCGCCAGCGCGCGCCTCCGAGACGTCATCCACGCCCGCGCTGAACAGGGCGTCTTCCGCGGCGTGCAGTCGCGGTGCCTCCTCGAAGATGTCCTCGATTCCCAGCTCCATCGCGGGCGCGAGGTCCGCCGCGGCGCCAGGACCCTCCAGCATGAACAGGACGTCCTCCGCCTCCATGGGCGTGGGCACGGTGGAGGTGTCCCGGTTCTGCAGCTCCCACGCAGCGGCGTCCGGTGACAGCAGGTCGCTGCCCATGTCCTGGGCGCTGGGGCCCCGGAAGGCAGGCCGGTGCGCCGCGCCGCTCACGGACTCGCGCGGCGCGCCGAGCGAGGCGGGGAGCTGCGAGCCCAGCAGCTGCGAGTAGCGCGGCGGGGCCGCTTCGAACGAGCTCTCTCCGGCGAACACGCGCAGGTGCTCGGGGGCCTCCGCGTCCATCGACTCCGCGTCCACTCCCGCGAGCTTCGGCGCATGCGCGGAGAGCGACGTGTCCAGGTCATCCACCTCGGCCTGGAACTCGCTTTCGTCGGCGAAGCCCCGCCGCACCGCGGGCACGGGTTGCAGCGGCTCGCGAGGAGCCAGCGGCGATACGGACTCCACGTTCGTGTCGAGCCGGGCGCGGGAGATGGCGCTGGAGATGCTCGCCGTGATGCGGCGGATGGTGGACATCGAGGGCTCCCTGCGGCGCGCACTCCGGGCCGCATCGGAATTGTCGGCCCGTCACCGGAGAAGTTGCCAGGGGAGGTGGCCGGGGCTGGCGGAGTTCGTCGTTTCGTTGCAATGGCATTCGCACACCCTGACGGGAACGTCCTGCCAGGCAGGCGCTTCCCACTGGGGCGGGGGCCCGGCGCCAGGAAGAGGTGTGGGGTCACGACCCCACGAACTGGGGGCTGTTGACGGATGGAGGGCACTTGCAGCGTCTGCAAGTGGACGGGTGGGGGACGCTTGTCCACGGGCCGTGGAGGTCTCTCTCCAGGAATCCCCAGAACCGGAGTATCCGTTTCATGCGTCCGTCGGGGGAAGGACGCTGGCCTCCCGCTTGCTGGTGGAAGGCCCGAGGAGGCAGTCATGAGAATGGACAGCGCGGGACAGACCCACATCGGTCGGCGGCCGCACAACGAGGATGCATTCTGCGTCGCGCCGGAGCTGGGGCTGTTCGTGGTGGCGGACGGGCTGGGCGGACAAGAGGGGGGAGAAGTCGCCAGCCGGTGTGTCGTGGACACCTTCGTGGGGTTCGGCCTGCGGCTGGGGCAGGACCAGGATTCGACGTGGCCCACCGTGCCGGACCCTCGCCGCAGCCGTGAGGAGAACCTGCTGGCGGCGTGCTCGGCGCTGGCGCAGCGCAACCTCCAGGCGCAGCGCGTGGGCCGCCTGCGGGAGATGGCGTCCACCGTGGTGGCCCTGGCGGTGAGCGAGCACGGCGCGGCCGTGGCGCACGTGGGCGACAGCCGCCTGTACCGGCTGCGCGCCGGAAAGCTGGAGTCGCTGACGCGTGACCACTCCCTCATCGAGGAGCTGCGGGACGCGGGCATGGAGCCGCCGGGCGGCTCGGGCAACCTGCGGCACCTCATCACCCGCGCGCTGGGCACGGAGAACGCGGAGCCCACCGTACAGCGGTTGCAGGCGGAGCCGGGTGACGTTTTCCTGCTGTGTTCGGACGGGCTCTATGAGCCGCTGGGCGCGGAGGGCCTGATGAAGCGCCTGACGCTGGCCACCGCGCGGGAGGTCTGCGACGCGCTGGTCGCGGACGCCTACGAGGCGGGCGGCAAGGACAACATCACCGCGGTGGTGCTGCGCGTCGCGGAGGCGTGAGGGCGTCAGAAGCCCACGCCGAAGGAGAGGCTGGCGGATGGCAGCCACGTGTTTCCGGGCTGGATGAGCTCGGGCGCATGCGGCAGCCACGCCAGGCTGAAGTTGAAGTCACCCACCAGCTCGAAGCCCGCGGCCAGGGGGCGGAGGAAGCGCAGCCCGAGCCCTCCTTCGGGCCCCGTCGTCGCCACGCGGCGCTTGTCGGTGCCGGAGAACTGGAACCCCGGGTCATCGCGGCCCACCTGCGCCTCCGCGAAGCCTCCGGCGAGGAAGGGCTGGAAGGTGCCCCAGCGCTCCACCTCGAAGGAGGCCAGCCGCAGCTTCGCGCGGAAGTGCGCCACTTCGGGCTCCGGGTCCCCGTGCAGGAAGCCACTGCCCGTGCCACAGCTCTCCACGGACAGGAAGGCCACGGGAGACAGCTCCAGGCACAGCTCCGGCCGGCCGTTGCCGTTCGCCGTGGAGCCGCCGACGCGCAGGTTGCCGAAGTTGCGCGTCGTGGAAGCGGGCTCGGCTTTCGCGCGGGCCTCCGTGGCGACGTCCTCCGCACGGAGCACGCTGGGCGTGAAGGCGAGCAGGGCCAGGGCGGCTGGAACGCAGGGCGAGCGCATGGCTCGCACGCAACCGCGCCGCTTCCACCCCGGTCAATGCAACGCCAGGGCGGGTGTCCACGGACACGCGTGTTTCAAGCGCGCGGGACGTAGGTGCACGACATCGGTGTAGGTCTCGTTTGTGTCATGCGAGACATGTCGCCGGGTCATTCCTGCCACCTGTTGTTCCTCGCTCAACAGCAGGGCTTTGTCGCGGTAGGCTGGCATTCCCCCACTGGGTCCCCCCGCCCATGCCCTGGCCTTGCAGCGAATGACGCACAGCCTTGCCGCGCGCCTGACGGTCGCACTCTCCCTTGTCATCCTCTGTCTCTCCACGCTGAGCGTCGCGCTCACGGGCGTGTCGCTGCGGACGTGGTCGCACGAGACGCTCACGTCGCGGCTGGCGCAGGACGAAGCCGCGTGGAGCCGTGTCCTGTCCCAGGAGGCGCGTGCATTGACGGCCCTGGCGCGCGTCGCGGCGGCGGAGTCTTCCTTGCAGACCGCGCTGGCGAGCGGCTCCGTCGTCACGGAGCACCTCGAACCCGCGCTGCGTGCGAAGCAGTCGCTGCTGGGCGTGGAGTTGCTCGTCGCGGTGGACCTGGCGGCGGGCGTGCGCGTGGGCACGCCGGCGGGGGCCTTGGTGGGGTTGGAGCTCCTGGTGAAGCAGGAGGGCTCACGGATTGTCCTGGTGGGGAACGTGCCCCATCTGGCCGTGGCCGCGCCCCTGACGCATGAGGGCCGCACCGTGGGGCACCTGGTGGTGGGACGTGCCCTGGGGGAGCAGGAGCTCCAGGCGCTGCGCGACGAGCGCGGCGTGGAGGGACTGCTGACCGTGGGCGAGACGGCGGTGGCGCATGCGCTGGGTGCCGTGCCTCCAGATGCCTTGCTCACGGCGCTGGCGGGGCAGGGGCGGCCGGACTCGGTGAAGGTGAATGGGGTGTCGTTGCGGCTGCGCCGGGTGGAGATGGGGCCGGGCGTGGAGCTGCTGCTCACGCGTGACGGTGGGAAGGAAGCGGAGCAGTTCCGCTCGTCGATGCTGCTCGTGGTGCTGCTGGGCGTGATTGTCACGGCGGCGGCGGGCTCGGCCGTCTTCCTGCTGGTGCGGCGGATGATGGAGCCGCTGCGTGAGCTGACCCGCGCCACCGCGCGCATGGTGTCCGAAGCGGACTTCCGCGGCGGGCTGGAGGTGCGCTCGAAGGATGAGATTGGCCAGCTGGCCAGTTCGTTCTCGGAGTTGATGTCACAGCTTCGCGAGCTGTTGATGGCGCTGCGCCATTCGGCCGAGCAACTGGAGACGGCGTCCACGCAGCTCACGGAGTCCGCGTCGGTGCAGAACGAGGCGGTGTCGCAGCAGGCGGTGGCGCTGCACGAAACGCAGATGGCAGCGCAGCAGCTCCAGGAGGCGTCCCGCGCGGCGGCGCGGCGCGTGGAGGTCATTCTGCGCGAGGCCGACAAGGCCAGCGGCTTTGGCGAGGCGGGTGAGGCGGCGGTGTCCGGCAGCGTGGGCGGGCTCACGCACATCCGGTCGCACGTGGAGCAGATTGGCCGCACCGTGGCGGAGCTGCATCAGCGCACGCGGCAGGTGGGCGACATCACCCGGACGGTGAAGGACCTGGCGGACCAGTCCAACGTGCTGGCGCTCAATGCGTCCATCGAAGCGGCGCGCAGCGGGGATTCAGGGCGCTCCTTCGCGGTGGTCGCGCGGCAGATGCGCTCGCTGGCGGACCAGTCCGCGGGGGCGACCACGCGCGTGCAGTCCATCCTGAGCGACATCGGCCGGGCCATCTCGCAGACGGTGAGCACCAGCGAGGGGGGCGCGCGCGAGGTGGAGGGCGGCCTGGAGCAGGTGCGCGCCGCGGGTGAGAGCCTGCGCTCGCTGGCGGGCATCATCCAGAACAACGGCAAGACGGTGCGCAGCATCGCGGATGCGGTGAGTCAGCAGGACGCTGGCATCGCGGAGTTGTTCGCCGCGCTCAGCTCGATGGCCGACCTGGCGGACCAGATTGTCGACCGCATGGCCGCGAGCGAGCAGTCCGCCATCCAGCTCTCAGCGGCCTCCGCCGAGCTGAGCGCCATCGTCGGGCGGTATCAGCTCTAACGCGCAGGGGGCTGCTACCGGCGCGCCGCCCGTGCCTGGGCCGCCCCGCCCGAGGGCTTCGTCTGGCCTGAGCGGGTATTGCCGCCGCCCGCGCTCACCCAGCCGCCGGAGGCCGGCTCATCGGGCGTCGTCAGGTCGAAGGCGCGGATGCTCAGCCGCTGCGTCCAATCATTGCTGGCATTCCAGTTCGTCCACGCCCCCAGCACCACGCGGCCTTGGTGCAGCGCGGGCGGGGTGATGTACGGCGCCTTGCCGGTCAGCGCGCACGCCGACAGCTCGTTTCCATCCGGCCCCAACTCCCGCAGGAACGAACCGATGGCGGCGTCATCGCCGGTGCAGCCGTACTCGCCACACGGCTCATTCACGGGCCGGTCCACCAACAGCAGGGCGCCGCGCTGGGTGAGCAGTGGCGCCGTCGGCCACGTGCCCACCGCCCGGTGCCAGCGCACCGCGCCACTCACCGGGTCCAGCCCGTAGAGGAACGTGCCGCCCGGATGGCTCGTGGTGGGACAGCCATCGTGGTGCATCGCATGTCCGGCAGCACCAGCAACTGACCGGCCTGCATCGCCGCGCGTCCGAAGGGCGAGCTGGAGCGGCCCAGTGAGTAATAGAAGGACTCGGCGGAAGCGGTGGCCAGCGTGGCCAGCGGCGCTCCCGTGGCCGCGTCCACCAGTTCGGAGCGGCCCAGCATCAGCGTCCCGCCGTCCACGGCGGTGGGCTCGACCACGCCCGTCCGCTCCGTTCTCCAGCGGAGCTGCCCATCCGCAGTGTACGAGAACAGCTCGGTCCGTTGTTCCAGGACGCTGGAGGCGCCGCCATAGACGTTGCCCTCCGCATCCACCACGAGCGGCGCATGGATGGGCGGCACGGGCACCTTCCACGCCACCGCGCCCGTCTCCGCGTGCACCGCGACCAGCAGGTCCTCGGCGCCCACGTCTCCAAACGTGTCATGTACCACCGCGACGAGGTAGGGCGGGCTGCGCACGAGCGACTCGATGCGCAGCGCATGGTGAGCCTGCGGGTCCTCGTCCTTCACTGCGCCCAGCGAGGCGCTCCATCGCTCCTGGCCGGTGGCGCTGTCCCGCGCGGAGAGCAGGGCGAGCCGGCCCGTCACGAAGAGCTGTTCTCCCTCCACGGTGTGAATGGCCCAGGCCCCCGGGGGCGGAAGGTCGCGCCGGTAACGCTCGACGCCCTCCGACGTGACGGAGACGAGCTGGCACGCCAGCAGGCTCGGGTCCTTGTCCACCCAATAGCTGCTCTCGCACTCCGTCCAGTAGGTGTTCCCGTCCGCGTCCATCAGCCCGCGGAAGTCCACCGTGCGGTCCCACGCCGCGTCGTAGCTCCACGCGAGCCGCGCCGTACCGTCCGGCCCGGAGCAGGACGCCGACGTCTCCGGAGGCGGCACCTGTGGGTCCGGCGCGGGCACCTGCGGTGCGGGTGCCTCACCTCCGGGTGTGGGCGTTTGCGTCACATCCGCGGGGGGCTCGACCGTGGGCTCCACGCTGCCCTCCACGGCGGAGGAGCAGCCCACCCACAGACACGCGCCCAGCACCACGCTTCGCAGTCCACTCACGCCCGCCTCCTGATTGCTGCCACCGCGCGGCTTGTCTCCGGGGTGGTCGCGCACAGTGGGGATGGGATTCCCGGTGCGCAACACACCCCGCCATGGGTGGCGGCCGGGCAGGCAGTCAGGCGGATTGGGAGTGAAGTCTCAGCCTGGTTCGCCGCCGTCGATGGCGTACGCCGTGCCGGTGATGCCGCCGGCCGCGTCCGATGCGAGGAACACGCACAGGGCGGCGACCTCTTCGGGCGTGATGATGCGGCCCATGGCGTTCATGGAGGCCAGGGCCTCGCGCGCCTGCTCCTCGCTGCGGCCCGTCGACGCGCTGATGGCGGATGTTGCTCCAGCGAACATGTCCGTCTCCACCCAGCCCGGATTCACGATGTTCACCGTCACTTGCTTCTTCGCGTACTCCACCGCGAGCGCGCGCGTGAGCCCGAGCAGCGCGTGCTTCGACGCGCAATACGCGGACGTGTACTTCACGCCGCGTACCGCGGCCATGGAGCCGATGTTGATGACGCGGCCGCCGCCCGCCTGAGCCATGGCCGGCATCAGCTCGCGGCAGAGGAGGAAGGGCGCCGTCACGTTGACGGCCATGACGCGAGCCAGGTCCTCGGTGCGCGTCTTCGTCAGGGGCGCGGAGACGGTGATGCCCGCGTTGTTCACGAGCACGCGAGGCGGGCCCTCGGCGAGGATGCGCTGGCTCGCGGCGACGAGTGCTGCTTCGTCCGCCACGTCCACCGCGTGCGGCCGGATGCGCTCGCCGCCCTCCTGGCGGAGCGACTCCAGCGACTCCTTCGAGCGCGCCAGGGCCCACACGTCATGGCCCTGCTTCGCGAACGCCAGCGCCACGGCGCGGCCGATGCCTCGGCTCGCACCCGTTACCACCACCGTCTTGGGGGTCGTCGTCATGAGGCCAGCCTAGCGCCGGGCCTCGGTGCTGGCATCAAGACGTGCCCAGTCCGTCTTGCGCTGGCGTGGAGACTGTGGGCGTGAGTGGGTCGGGGCGGATGCGCTCGCCCAGGCGTTCCAGTCCCTGCCCCGCGCGGGCGCGGGCATGGACCTGGGGGTAGTCATCGAACGCGGTGCCGAGCCACCGGTCCAACACCGGGGTGAAGAGCCCGTAGTGCCCCTGGTAGCGGGCATGGTGCATGGCGTGGAAGGTGGTGGTGATGAAGGCGCGTCCCACCCACGAGGACACGACGCGTTCAGGCACCCACTCCGTATTGCCGTGGCCCAGCACGTTCAGCGCGTAGTTGCTGAGGATGTAGAGGGCCAGGCCCGCCTGGGTGATGGGCATGAACCCACCGGCCACGGTGACGAGCATGAAGGCGCCGCCCAGCAGCACGACACGTTCGGCGACGGAGAAGGACAGCGAGGTGAGCGGATTCGTCACCTGTGCCACGTGGTGCTGGGCGTGAATCCAGTACAGCGCACGCGTGTGCATCAGCCGGTGCGTGACGTAGAACCACACCTCGAAAGCGACGAACATCCACGCGAAGGTCAGCAGCGTGGCCTTCACGCTGAAGGGGGCGAAGCGTTCGTCGTGGAGGGCCCGGAACGCGCTGATGAGCAGCGCGTCGCACACGACGACGGTGAGGGCGGCACGCACTTCATTGCGAAGCTGCCCCTTGCCGGGCTCGCGCCGGTACACGCGCCGCCTCTCGGCGGACTTCAGGTGCGTCAGCTTCCAGCCGGCCCACACCATCAGCGCCTTGAGCGCGCCGGAGACGATGAGCACGACGGGAAGCAGCTTCAGGAATCCCTGCACCACGGGGCACCTCCAGAACCGGGCCGGCCAGGGGTGACAACACACCTGCTCGCCCGAGGTTGCGCAAGGGCGGGGCGGGGCTACAGCGCCACCCTCCCCAGGCCCACATGGGGAGGGGAGGGTGGGAAAGCGTTGGCGTCGCTGACGCTCAGCCGTTCTGGGCCTCGCCGCCGTTGTCCGGCGTCGGCTCGGTGGGGGCGGCCTCGCCCTCGGCGGGCGCCGCGGAAGCAGCGGCCTCGCCCTCGCCTTCGGGCTCGTCGGCAGCTCGGGCGCGGTGCCCGCGGCCTCGGCGGCCTGCTGGGCCTTGAGCTCCTCGTCGTTCATGAAGCCGACGGGGTTCTCCTTGCGGTTGAGGAAGCGCACCGACTTCTTCGACAGGGCGAACATCTGCTCCGCCGCCGACGAGGGCACCAGCGAGTGCTCGATTTGCGCGGGCTCGGGCCGCTCCACCACGCCGAGCTCGCCTTCCTCGAGCTGCTTCGCCTGCGCCGGGCTCAGCTCCAGCCGGCGCAGCTTGCCCTTGCGGGTCATGAAGTAGAACGCCGTCTCGCCCGCCTCGACCGGCACCTGGGAGCCGAGCACCAGCTCGCGCAGGGCGCGGTCCAGCTCCACCTGCCGCTTGGACTCGGCGCGCTGGTAGGCCTTGGAGCCGGGCATGGGGGGCAGCTTCGGGATGGCCCGCTCCGGGGCGGCCGCGGACGGGCGGCCTGCTGGGGCCCCGCCGTGCCGGGCGCGCCGCTGAA
>JBKGHI010000108.1:0-26317 GCA_046520405.1 Myxococcus sp. 1LA | reverse complement strand
CCTCGGCGCCCACCAGCGCGCCCGCGCCGACCTCCGCGCCGACGTCGCCGTTCTTCAGGTCGAAGCTGCCCCTGGCCTTCGCGTCCGCGTTGGCGCCAACCAGCACCTCGGAGTGCACGCCGCCGTAGACCTTGCCGTCGACTTTATCCAGGCCCTTGATGTCCTGCAGGTCCTTGCCGATGCCCGCATCGCCACGCAGGCTGACGAGGTTGGCCTCGGCGCCGGCCCGAGCGCCCACCTGGTTCGGCAGCACGTTGTAGGACGCGTCGCCCTGGACCTCGACCGCGCTCGCCTCGAACTGCGCGCCCGTCCCGTCCTGGGTGAAGCCCGTGCCCGTCTTGAACTCGGCCACGTCCTGCTGCCACGACACGTAGCGGCTGCTCTCGTTACCCGCCACCTGCCCCGGGCCGGTGTTGCCCTGGCTGACCTGGCGGCCGTCCTTCTTGAGGGCGCTGCCCTCCGCCTTGTCGCCCTTGCGCGGGTCCATGAAGATGTCCTGGCCCCACTGCTGACTCCACTTCGTCTCCGGCTGGTGCTTGTCGATGAAGCCGCCCTTGTTTGACTTCAGGCCGTTGACCTCCGTGACCGATGACGAGGGAACCGACTGCGAAGGGCGGGGGGGGGGTGACGATGCGCATGACGGCCTCGGGTGAATGCGAAGAAGGGAAGATGCGGGATTGGGATGGGGGACCGGAGGTCGTCCGGCCCTCGATGACTTCTGCGCCTCCCTAAAGCACGCGATGTGCCAGCCCATGCCCGGCGCCCAGGTGGCTGGATTCCCTCAAAACCCGCCGCTGGGATGCCGCGTCCACCCGCCTTCGCCTGATGGTTCGGAGCATCAACTGGCGACGGGAGTCACCAGGGCCATGACGCAATGACAACCGCGCGGCCCACCATGAGAGGATGGGCCGGTTTCCCCCGTGCCTTCGCCGAACGAGCAGCAGTGAAACCCGCTTCACGACAGGAGTCCGTCCCACCATGCTGAAGAGAGTGGCAGCCCTGATGTCGAGCTGTGGCGTGTTGCTTACGGGTTGCGGTCCTGACGTACACACCGAGAACGCTGAAACCGTCGCCAATCTGGCCGCGGCCGGGTTCCGCGCCGAGGACATCACCGTCACCGAGGAAGCCCTCCATGTCGGAGGAGACGCGCATGTGCCGCTCGCGGCCTCGCGGGAGATGCTACCCGCCTGACACCACCGGAGCGTTCACCAGCTCCGATATCGTCGCGTTGAACGCCATGTACTGAGAGGCGAAGGGACGATGCGCCTGCCACGAGGGCGCATCATCCCGGACGACGATGTCCGATTTCTTCAAGCGCCGTGGTCACCGCTCGGGCGATGCTGGCGCCATGACAAGGGAATCCACGCACATCAGCGTCTTCATCGCGCGTTCGAGCGCGGACGTGTACGCCTACGCCAGCCAACCACTAAACCTCCCGGCGTGGGCAGCCGGGCTCAGCAGCGCCCTCCACAAGGTGGACGGCCAATGGGTGTCTGATTCCCCCATGGGTCGGGTCACCGTCGCGTTCGCGCCCGACAACGCGTTCGGAGTCCTGGACCACGACGTCACGCTTCCGAATGGGGAGACAGTCTACAACCCCGTTCGCGTCATCTCGGATGGAGAGCACAGTGAAGTCATCTTCACCCTCCGCCACCGCGCCGGCATGTCGTTGGAGGAGTACCGGCGGGACGCGGAAGCCGTCGCGGCGGACTTGAACCGGCTGAAGTCATTGCTGGAAGGCCAGGGCACGCGCTGAACGCCCGAAGGACTACCGTGACTCCAGCCGGAAGCGCCCGTCTGTCACCCCACGGCGGACGGCGTCCACGGTCTCCTCGACGTCCTGCCCGCTGGTGTCGAGCACATGGGCCTCGGGGAGGGGCGTCTCCCGGAAGCCTCGCCAGAGTTTACGCACCACGTCGGCATCGGTAAGTGCGTTTGCATGGACGCGTCCCGCGGCCCGCGCCACCGTCTCCTCCTCGCCCGGAAGCAGGATGACGAGACGCAGGTCGAGCTGCTGCGTCCGGGCAGCGGCCAGCCAGGGCTCGAAGAACCAGGGGCCGATGACGCCGTCGACCATGACCTCATACCCACCCACGGCATAGCTCGCCGCGCTCGCCACCAACGCGGTCATCACCGTGGTGTTCTGACCGTGGGATTCGGGCAGCCACGGCGCCAGCATGCCCTTGCGGATGTAGGCGTAGAAGTCGTCGGTGTGCAGATGAACGGCACGTTCCAGAGGAGACTGCTCCGCGAGCCGCCGCGCTACGGTGGACTTGCCCACGCCAGAAGGACCCGAGACGAGGACGACGCGATTCGCGTGCATGGTTGAAGCGTATCGCCCAGGCGACTCCCGTGTCACACAGTGAAACGATGGCCCTGGGCGCTCGCGCGGTTCACAGGAGATAGGCGCTACTCTCGGCTTGCGCGGCGTGGAAGCGATAGAGGAAGCCTCGCATGTGAGACGCAATCTCCTCCAGATGCGTCTCCAGCGCCCAGTGCCCCGCGTCCAGGACGTGCAGTTCCGCGTCTGGCACGTCGCGGAGGTAGGCACGGCCAGCGCCCTCCGGCATGTAGCCGTCGTGGGGCCCCCACAGAATCAAGGTCGGAGGTTGGTACTCGCGCAGATACGCCTGGTAGCGGGGCATCCACGCCAGCGTCGTGCGCTGGTCCTCCAGCAGGTGGACGAGGTGCTCCTTTCGCCCGAAGCGCTCCACCAGCGACCAGGACAAGGTCCACAGGTCCGGGCTGACGCGGTCGACGAGGTCCTTGGGAATCTCGCCGATGAACTCGTCCCGGAAGCCCTCCTCGCTCACCGCGGCCATCAGCTTCGCGCGGGTTTCGCGCGTCGGGTTCGCCCAGGACTCCTTCAGCATCTGGTACTTCGGACCGAACTGGTCCACGTAGATGTCGCCGTTCTGGATGATGAGCGCCGCGACACGTTCGGGGGCGCGCAGCGCGAGCCGGAAGCCGAACTGCGAGCCGTAGTCATGCAGGTACAGCGCGTAGCGCCTCAGCCCCAGCGTCTCCACGAACTGCTCCAGGAAGCGCGCATACCCGTCAAACGTGTAGCTGAAGCGGCTCGGGTCCGGCGTCGCGCTGTACCCGAAGCCCGGCGCGTCCGGCGCGATGAGCCGCCAGGAGTCCGACAGCGCGGGCAGCAGGTTGCGGAACTGGAATGAGGAACATGGATAGCCGTGCGGCAGGAGCACCACTGGCGCGTCCTCGGGGCCGGCCTCGCGGTAGAAAATCTCGAGGCCCTCCACTTCCACCGTCCTGTGATGGACCGCCGGCATGCATGAACCTCCCTGAGCGACGCCCGCCTTTCAGCGAAAACCTAGTCACCCGGGAGTCCCCCCGTGGATGGATGCCAAGCGCCGCCTGGTTGCTCGTGAAGCAACCGGGATAGAGTCCGCCGCGCGGCCCGTTCGTGGCCGCCTGCTCGTTCCGCCTCGCGGTGACCATGACGCCTGTCCTGCCCGACCCGGATGACGTGCTTGGTACGCACAACCCGCTCGTCATCGTTCTGGACGACCTGCTCAGCGCGGAGGAATGCGCCGCGCTCATCGAGCGGATTGAGGCAGCGGGCCCTACGGCGGCGCCCATCACCACCTCCAGGGGCTTCGTGATGCGGCCCGACATCCGCAACAGCTCCCGGGTGATGTTCGACGACGTTCCCCTGGCACAGACGTTGTTCGAGCGCATCGCGCCGCACGTGCCGCGCCGGCTTGAGCGCGAATGGACCCTCTGTGGCGCCAACGAACGCCTGCGCTGCTACCGCTATGACGTGGGTGAATACTTCGCCCCGCATTTCGACGGCGCCTTCGTGCGGACGCACGATGAGCGAAGCCTCCTTACCTTCATGGTCTACCTGAATGAGTGCCCAGGCGGAGGCGCGACGAACTTCCTGTCACTGGGTCACTCCGTGACGCCACGCACGGGCAGCGCCCTGCTCTTCAACCACCACCTGCTGCACGAAGGCGCCACTGTCACCCAGGGCCGCAAGTACGCGCTGCGCACCGACCTCATGTACCGGCGCGCAGTATTGTGACGACATCGAGAAGCCACTGACGTCCATGCCCGCCGCAACCGCGGTGGGCGGGCCCTGAGCCCCTCCCACCGCGGTCCATCATCCACGCAGCGGGAGCCCCATGGAGTGGGTCTCCAGCCGCAAGCGGCCGTCCTTGAGCTCCACCACGGCATGCCCATCCGGTGCATCCGGGAGGTTGACGTGGAAGGTGCCGCGGTACCAACTCGCCCTGCCCTCCCCGGATGAAGGCACACGGAGCCGGGCCCGCAGCGCTTCCGGGAGCGCCGCCACGGCCAAGGCCAGACGGTTCTCCGCATCCGTGGCGCCACGGACCGCGAAGTCATCCCACACCCAGCCGTAGGGCGACCCCATGTGGCCGGAGACGGTGAGGTCCACGTCCAGCGCCGAGGCGAGGAGCTGAACCAGGGGCTCCTTGCCCGGGCTCACGTGTGTCACCAGGACGCGAACCTCCCCCGCCACCCTGGGCGGCGCGGCGTCGAGCAACGCGGCTATCTCTCTCGCCGCCGTTTGAATCTTCCCACGCCCCTCGTCTATCGGCGCGTCCTCACCCAAGAGCTCCGGGAGCAGGTTTCCGCCAAGTCCAAAGAACCGAAATGGCCCGAAGGAGGCGGTTCCCAGCAGCGTCAGGTTGGGGACGGACTGGCGCTCCGCCAGGAGGTTCGCGACGACGGCTCCGTCCTCGTGGTTCCCCCAGGTGGCGAAGGTGGGCAGGGAGAATCCGCGGCCCGCCTGCAACCAGCCGCCCAGGTCGGACAGGGGCAGCTCCGAGCGGATGAAGGCACGGAGGGCATCGCCCTTCAGCTTCTTGGCCCGCTGCTTCACGTCCGGGGGCAGCTTCGAATGCACCACGCGAAGGAAGAGCTCACGCGACTCAATCCGGTCCGCGCTCTCGGCGTCATAGAAGCCAAAGTCACCCGCGTGCAAGACTGCGTCGGCGCGGGACGCCTTCGCGAGTGGGTCGATGACGTCCAGGTGGCCATGGGTGTCGGAGATGAGAAGCAAGCGCATGATGTGAGCCCTTTCGAGGAGCAACACGATGGCACCGGGGCTGCCGCGCCGGAACGGACAGAAAACCGGACAACGTCCGGCCGAGGCACAGGCGCCCGTTGGCTACACGTGGGCGGACTACGTGGAAGCGCTGGTGGCGGAGCACGGCACCCAGACCGCCGTCGCCTGGAAGCTCGTGGAGCGCGGCCTGGCGGAAGACCCCACCTCCGTGGAGCGGGCGCTCCGGCGCCTGCGCGGACGGGGCCAGCGGGACGGAGGTCTCATCGGCCAGCGGCTCCTCAGGGTCTTCGGCGTCCCCGCCACCGTCGAAGCCCAGGCCCGCCTGGTGGACCACGAAGCGTTCGACGTGAACCGGCGAGGCGACTACGCCACGGCGCTCGCGCTGTACCGCGCCCTGCCCACCGAGGACGTGCATCCCTTCGCCAGCTACCGTCGCGACGCGGGGCTCGCGTTCGGCCTCCACCAGCAAGGCGCCCGCGAGGAGGCGCTCCGACTGGCCCTCCGCGCCTGCGACCACGCGGGCGACGGTGGGTATGTACGCCTGCGGGTGATGGGCCTGCTGATGGTCGCGCGCATCCAGGGAGCGCCCGAGCACGCGAAGACGTTGGACCGGGCCCTGGCCATCGCGAAGCGGCTCAACGACCCGGAGCTGTTGGTCCGGGTCGAACGTGCGAAAGAGCGGGCCCTCAGCCAGCACCGCCGCTAAGGCTTGTAGCCCTTCGGCCACCGCGTCTTCGCGTCGGACTTCACGTCCACCATGTCCGAGGACATCCGCGCGCCGGTCAGGTCCGCGCCACGCAGGTCGACGTAGTGCATCCGGGCCTTCGTGAAGTCCACATCGCGCAGGTCCGCGCCGTCGAAGCGGGTTCCCCCCAGCTCCGCGCCATGGAAGCTCGCACCGCGCAGGTTCGCCTCCGTGAAGACCGTGCGCCCACAAGAGGCGCCGGAGAAGTCCGCCTCCCGGAGGTCCGCGTGACGGAAGATGGCGTCGAACAGGTACACCTTCGACAGGTTCACCTTGGAGAGCTGGGCTTCGGTGAAGTCCAGCACCAGCAACATGTACCCGCTCAGGTCGGCACCCGACAGGTCGACGCCCTGTAGCGGGACTGGGAAGCGCTCCCCCTGCGCATCCATGTAGCGCTTGCGCCAGGCGTTCCAGCGCGCCTCTCCCTCCTTCACCTCGTTGCGGAGCATCGCCATCGCCTCCGCCGTGGTGGGCAACAGCAACTCCATGAACTGCGGTTCGGAGATCGTGGAGAACGCCGCCCCCTTGGCCTTCAACCCCGACGCGACGCTGTCCGCCGCGCCCGTTCCCAGCACCAGGTGGGTGACCTTCGCGTCCGCCTTGGGCGACAACGTCGCGCCCAGCTCCTTCAAGGACGCCTCGCGGAACCGGGGCGTCGCTTCCTTGAAGCGGCCACTGAAGTGGAAATGGGCCTCCGCGAGGCGCTGCTCGAACAGGGCCGAGGACACGCGCTTCACGGTGTGCTTCCCCTTCACGCCCGTCCGCCCGGATTCCACTTCGAGGAGGAACGGCGCGCCGTCCTCGCCCCGCACCTCGGCCAACGTCTCCACCACCACGCTGCCATCGGGCCCGACGTAGGCCACCGAGTCACCGCGCCGGGCAACGGGCCGCGTATCCTTGACCACCGCGGACGGCTCGGCGTCTTCATCGTCGGGCTCCAGCCAGCGCGCCTTCTCCGGGTGGACCAGGTCCACGAGCAGCAGCCGCCCCAGGGAGTCCGCCACCGCGGCGCGTCCATCGCCCGCGAAGGTCACCTGCCCCAACACCGCGTCGTTCCGCGCCAGGCGGCTCACCGTCCGGCCGTCACGCGGGTCCACAATCAGCAGCGCGCTCTTCGAGTCATCACGGTCGTCCCACTCCGCCACGCTCACGGCAATCCAACCGCGCGGGGAGACCGCCAGGCCCTGCACGTACTTGAAGTCGGCCAGGGGGATGTCCCGAATCAGTTCGGGTGACTTGCCCAGCCGCCAGAGGTGGAGCGCATCGTTCGCGGTGGCCAGCCACGCATCGTCTGGCCCGAAGGCACAGGCCCTCACCCGTTCGTCGTGCAGCAGGCTCGCCTGGAGCAGGGGCCGCTTCAGCCGCCAGACTTGAACGTGCTCCTGCGCCAGCGCGGCGACCCGCGACGCATCCCGGGAGAGCGCCAGCGGCCCAGACGCATCGCTGGACAGCTCGAAGGCCTCGCGGGAGCTCGAGCCCAGCGACGTCTCGACGTAGATGGCGTCATAGTCGAGCCGCACCAGCCCGCCCTCCCCCATGCTCTTCACGTCCGAGGGAGGGAACCTCACCTCCACCTCCTTCCGGTCACCCGCGTCGAGCGGCCAGGACACGTAGGCCTTGTTCGCGGCCGCGATGACGGCGTTCGGCGTGAGGGCCAGCCCCAGGATGGGCGACGGCGCGGCATCACCGGCACGCGGAGCGCCATCCTCCGTCGACCACACGCTCAACGCGCCAGGGGTGCTGCCCGAGGCAAGCCACCGGCCGTCGGGGGAGCGCACGGTGACGGCGCCCTGCATGTGCCGCGCGGGCACCTTGATGAGGGGCCCCGCGCCGCCGCCCGGGACGCGCCAGGAGCGCAACAGGGCCTCGTTCCCCAAGGAGAACGCGCGCGTGCCATCCGAGGAGAAACCGACCCAGCGGCACCCCGCGCCGCCTCCGGCCTTGAAGGAGTGGTAGCCCACGAAGCGCGGCACCTTCTTCAGGCTCCGCGCGTCCCACAGCTCCACCTTGCCGGTGCCGTGGCCGACGAGGAGGTGCTCGCCCGACGGAGAGAAGGCCAGGGCCAGGACCTTGTTGCTCTTGCGCTGCGCCTGCTCCTGTCCCGTCCGTGCGTCGAAGAGGCGGACCATTCCCTTCGCCGAACCAGTCGCCATCCACGCGCCGTCCTCACTGAAGGCGACCGCGTAGATGTTCCCCTGCTTCTCCTTGAAGGTCTGGCGCACGGTGTTGCTCTTCGCGTCGCGGACATGGACCTCATCCTCCTCGACGGTGACGAACGTGGACCGGTCCGGGCTCACCGCCATGAGGTGCAGCGACCGTCCGCCCTTCAGCGTCCACACCGCCTTCCCCTTGGCGGAGATGCGGCGGACGAACCCCCATCCGCCCACCAGGACGTCATTCCCTTGGAGCGTGAGGACGGACCGCACGTTCGTGCCGGCCTCTCGCTGTTCCACCACACGGCCACTCTCCACATCGAAGGCCACCGCCCTGGAGGCGTTGTCCACCTCGAGGGCCGCCCACAGGAGCCGGGAGTCCGGAGAGAAATCGACTCCGATGAACTCGCCCGGGACGTTGAAGGGCGCTGCGCCGAAGACGCGTCGAGAGGTCATGCCGCCATTGAATGCACGACCGACCTCTTCGCGGAAAGTGCGAAGACTCTCACGCTCCGCGGCTCAGGTCGTCCCCGTCTTCAGCGCGGGCTGAGGCTTGAGCAGGCTCGAGCCGCTGACGATGACAATCCCCGTGAGCACCAGGACGGCCCCTACGGCGAAGAAGCCATCCGCATGCTCGTTGAGCACCAGGATGCCCGCGCTGACGCCGAACAGCGGCGTCATGAAGGAGAAGACCGACAGGTTGGAGGCGAGGTAGCGGCGCAGCAGCCAGAACCAGGTGAGATAGCTGGCGAAGCAGACGATGACGCCCTGGAACAGCAGGCTGGCCCACGCGATGGGTGCCATTGAAATGGGACCGGCCTGTCCGGTGAGCAGGGACACCGGCAGCAGGAGCGCGACGCCGCCCACCAGTTGGTAGAGCAATGTCTGCGTGGGCGGCGCGTCGGACAGCGCCGAGACGCGAATGGCCACGGTGGTGGCGCCCCAGGCCAGGCCGCCCAGCAAACCCAGGGCATCTCCCCAGAGCACGCCCAGGCTGATGCCGCCCTGGAGCCAGCCGCCCCCAAAGGCCACGGCGATGCCCGAGAAGGCCACGAAGATGCCCAGCCACTGCGTGCGCCGCATCCGCTCGGAAGGCACCAGCCAGTGCAGGCCCAGGGCGGCGAAGACAGGCGCGGTGTAGAGGAACACGCCCATGTGCGAAGCGTGCGTGTGTCGCAGCCCCTCGCCCACGAAGAGGAACTCCAGGGCGAAGAGCACGCCCACCACGAGCCCCGGGCGCCAGGGGCCACGGCGCAGGAGCCCTCGCTCGCCGCGCAGCCAGCACATCAACCCCACGAGCAGCGCGCCAATGCCCGAGCGCAACGCCATCTGCATCATGGAGGGAACGTGCGGAGCGGCCAGCTTGACGGCCACCTGCTGCATGCCCCAGATGCAGCACAGCACGAGCATGGTCGCGAGCGCGAAGCCGTCCGCGGGTTTCCGGTGAGAGCTCATGCGAACATCCTGCGCATGGCGGAGCTGATTGATATAGCGAGGTTCCGACAACCCATCCCGAGAAGGCGCCATGGCGAAACAGCTCCAGGTTCCTTTCACCACAAAGCTTCCGCACCCCGTGTATTTCCGGACGGCGAGCCTGCCTGCCGCGGCGACGTATCCCCGGCATCGTCATCCCTGGGGTGAGTTCGTCTACGCGTTCAGCGGGGTGATGGAGTTGAAGCTGGCGGGCAGCCACTACCTGGCGCCCCCGCAGTATGGCATCTGGCTCCCGCCCGACGTGGAGCACCGGGGGATGAATCGCTTCGAGGCGAGCCACTGCTCGCTCTACCTCGCCCAGGAGTGGTGCCGGGGCTTGCCCAGGACGACCTGCGCGCTGGCGGTGAGCCCGTTGATGAAGTCCCTGCTGGAGCACCTGCGCGCCCATGAGCTCGCGCAGCCTCGCACCAGCGCCGAGCGCCGGCTGTTCCGGGTGCTCATCGACCAGCTCGTGCTGGCCCCCTCGCATGGCAGCTACCTGCCCATGTCCGACGATTCGCTCCTGGAGCCGGTCCTCACGGCGCTGGAACAGCATCCGGAGGATGAGCGCTCCCTGGCGGACTGGGCCCGGGTGCTGCACACCACCGAGCGCACGCTGGAGCGGCGCTGCCAGCAGCACCTGGGGCTGTCCTTCAGCGAGTGGCGCCAGCGGCTGCGCGTCGTCAAGGCGCTCGCGCTGCTGGAGCAGGGCCAGTCGGTGGAGGCCATCGCGCTGGACCTGGGCTACAGCAGCGCCTCCGCCTTCATCGCGATGTTCCGGCGGATGACGGGCACCACGCCCGACAAGGTCCGAGGCCACGGCTTCGTGGCCTCCTGATAAACGAAGGCCGCGCCCCCCTTGGAATGGGCGCGGCCCTCAGGTGCGGCATTCAAACGTCGCGGGACTACTCGCAGCTCCCCTGCCGCAGGAACGCCAGCAGCGAGTCATCCTCACCGGAGGCCGGCGCCGCGCCCACCAGGCACTGGCCCTGGGAGACCACCACCTGCGAGTCATTGGCGGAGAGCAGCAGCTCGCCCGTCACCACCTGCAGGCCGCCCTTGAAGCCCGTGGAGGCATTGGCGGGCGCCGCGCGCAGGCTCGGTCCGCCCGCGCCCCCGCTGAGGCGCAGCCGGTAGGTCGCGTCCTCATACGCCGCCGGAATCTCCGACGCGGGGTCCGCCTTGAGCGGCGCCAGGTAGAAGCGCGTCACCAGGTCGAACTCCGGCTGCACCTTCACCAGCGGCGCCCCGTCCGCGCCACGCGTCAGCGTCAGGTCGAAGTGCCGGCCAGACTGCTCGTTGAGGTCCAGCGAGAAGAGCGTGTCGCTGCCCAGGCTCACGTGGCTCCGCGCGTCGCCCAGGCCCACGTCCTTCATCACGAAGTCCGTCTGGTTCTCCGTCGCCTCGACGGCGTAGGAGATGCCCGCCAGGGACACCGTCCAGTCCTTCCCCTGCAGCGACGGCGCCAGCCCCAGGTACGGCACGCGGACCTCCGTGGTGTTCAGGTCCAGCGCGAAGCGAGCGCGCTTCGCGTCGCCATCCACCTCGAACGCCACGAGCGGTGCCGCGCGGGCGGACGAGAAGGCGAAGGTGCTGCCCTCCAGCGCCAGCTCCAGGCGCAGCGCATCCAGGATGGAGCCGCTGACAATCCAGTGCGCCTCGGATTCCTTCGTCACCTTGAGCTCGACCTGGCCCACCATCACCGTCGGCAGGGCCCCGGCCACCTCGGCATCCAACTGCGCCAACGCGCTCTTCAGGCCGCCCAGGTCCACCACCAGCGCGACGTCCTTCGGCAGGAAGCGCAGCGCCAGCGGCTCCGCGCGATTCGCGCCGATGAGCAGCTCCAGCTCCAGGGTGTCGTCGCCCTGGCTGGTCGCGCGAATCCGGAGCTGCGCATCGTTCACGGAGCGCACGCAGCCCTCGTCCGGGTCCGGGCGGTCATCCGAGCAGAGCTGCTCGCCCTTCAAGCGGAAGACGGTGGCGTTGCCCTCCCTGGACTCGATGTTGGCCTCGGTGAAGACGCGCTCACGCAGGAACCGCGCCAGCTCGTCCGCCTGCGCGTCCGTATCATCCGCGTCAAACAGGTCGGACAGCGCCACGCCGTCCGCACCCGACTGCAGCACGGGCATGGGCACGCCCTCGAAGCCCGCGCCCAACTGGTCCATCACCTCGTCCAGGCCATTGAGCGAGGACAGGCCACCGGCGGTCCGAATGCTCTTGCTGACACCTCGCATCGCCTCCGCGGAGCGGCTGGCGGCGATGTCAGCGACCTTCTTTGCGTCGGGGGCTTCATCGGGATCACAACCCGTCGTGACGAGTGCGACAGCTGCGACGGCCGCGAGCCAGGACCTGGCGTTCTGCATGGGGCGTTGCTCCTTGGGGTGGGCAGACAGGGCCCCCCGCTACAGCAACGCCCGAGCCAACCCAGACTCCGGGTGTTTCCAGGGGTTTCCAACACACCCCTGGTCCCGAAGTCCGGGTCAGCACGACATCCCTGTCAGACTCCCGGGCTAACGCACCGGGACGCGGAGCACCAGGCTGGGGGATGGCAACAAGAACGAAAGCGTCAGGTTGCCCCAGTAGGTGAGCCGACCATTGCTCCCGAGCACCATGCTCAGCGACATCGCCCGGCCTGAGAGCGTGGCGACCGCCCCCAGCGCCGCGGGCGGCGTGGACACGTCGTAGTCGTTGTAGCCCCAGGCCACCACGGTGCCGTCCGAGCGGAGGGCCAGGATGTGGAACTCGCCTCCCGCAATCGCGACGATGTCGTCGACCTCGGGCACCTCCGAGTGCTCGTAGTAAAGCGAGCCCCAGGGCTCCACGGTGCCGTCCGCCTTGAGCGCGAGGCTGGAGCCGCTCGTGACGGCAATCGACACCACCCCGGTCAGCCCGGCGGGAGGCGTTGCCGCGCCCAGTCTGTCGTCACCCCACCCCACCACGGTGCCATCCGCCTTGAGCGCCAGCGCATGGGTGGCACCCGCGGCCAGCGACACCACGTCCGTGAGCCCCGCGGGAACCGTGGACTGCAGGTATCCGTTCGCGCCCCAACCCACCACGGTGCCATCCGCCTTGAGCGCCAGGGCGAAAGCGTCGCCGGCCTCAATGGCGACGACGTCCGTAAGGCCCGCTGGGACGTTCAGGGGCCCAGGCAGGTTGCCGCCCCACACCCGCACGGTGCCATCCGCCTTGAGCGCCAGGACGGTATCGCGGGCCGCCGTGACGCTCACCACGTCGGTAAGCCCCTCGGGGAACGCGTAGAGGCTGCCGACGGGCGTGGTCTCTCCCCAGACCGTCACGTCGCTGGAGGGCAGGACGCCGACGCCCCAGTACTCCGTGTAGGCATAGGTCTTCTGGGCCAGCACCCGCACGGAGGTGGTGACGCTCTGTCGCCAGGGCACCCCGGGCGTCACGACGACGTCGTGCTCACCGGGAACGACCTGGTGCGCCACCCGCACCACCACCCGCGTGTCGGACCAGGAGATGAAGTCGGTGACGGCCCTGCCGCCCACCGTGACGGTGAAGGGGCCACGCTCCTCGCCAAAGCCCGAGCCCGTCAGGGTCATGTGGCCACCCTGGACCGCCAGCTTCGGCGCGGAGACCTCCAGGGCCCCCAGCCGCTCCAGCGACAGGTTGACGGCCGTGGGCTCGCCGGCGCCTACGTCCAGTGCCGTCTCCGCCTTCGCGTAGTTGGCCCTCCGCGCCGTCAGCGTGTAGTGCCCGGCCGGGACGCCATCGAGGACGAACTGCCCCTGGGCATCCGTCGTCGCGCCGGCATCGTGGCCGGAGAGCGAGACGGAGACACCCGCGTGGTTGCTCTCGCCGAAGAGCTGGATGGTTCCACGGACCGCCCCCGTTTCACGCATCAACGTGATGTTGACGGTCGTCGTCTGCTCGAACCGGACCTCCACGGTCCGCTCCGCCCGCTCGTAGCCATTCCACCAGGCCGTCACCGTGTAGGTTCCCACGCGCAGGTGCTCGAAGCGGAAGCGGCCCTGCGCATCCGTCGTCAAGGTGGCCCCGTTCTCCACCAGCGCCACGGAGATGCCCGACGTGGTGGGGGCGTCCTCCAGCAGGACCACGCCATTGATGTCACCGCGCGCGATGGCCAGCGTCGCGTTGACCTGCGCCTGCTCGTTCGCGCGCACCGTCACCGACGGCCGGGCCGGGGCGAACCCCGCCTTGGTGGCTTCCAGGGTGTAGGCCCCGGTGGGGACGCCGCTGAAGGAGAACTGCCCCGAGCCGTTGGTGCGCGTGCTGAAGCCCGTCCCCACCAGGGTCACGGCGATGTCCACAGGCGAGCTCGCGTCCGCCAGCAGGAGGGTACCGGCCACGCTCCCCTGCTCACGCGCCAGCGCGAGGGAGACCGTGCTCGTCTGGTCCTGCCGCACCTCGACGGTCTGCCGCGTCGTGACGTAACCCGTCCTGCGCGCCTCCACCGTGTACGTGCCCGAGGTGACGTCGAAGGCGAAGCGGCCCTGGCTGTCCGTCGTCGTGGAGGCGCCCGTCTCCGTGAGGACCACCGTGATGCCGAAGTGGTCACTGGCGCCCTCCAGTTGGGCCGTGCCCTCCACGCGGCCCTGAGAGCGGGCCATCTCGAAGGCCACCGTGGCCGCGGCCCCCGCGCGCACCTCCACGGGCTGCGTCGCATCCGCGTAGCCGACCTTCCGGGCGGTCAGGTTGTAGGTCCCCAGCGGAAGTCCCGTGAAGCCGAACTGGCCCTGCGCATCCGAGGTCGCGGTGGCGCCCGTCTCCATCACGGTGACGGTGACGCCCGAGGGCGTCGCATTGTCCAACAGCCGGACGGTGCCAGACACGTCGCCGCGCACGAGCACCATCGACAGCGTGACCCGGCTCTGCGTATTCGCGCGTACCTCCACGGACTGCGTCAGATCCACATAGAACTCCCTGCGCGCCCGCGCGGTGTACGTGCCCGTCCTCACGCTTTCGAAGACGAAGTTCCCCTGGAGATCCGTCGTCGCGGTGACGCCAAGCTCCACCAGGGTGACGACGACGCCAAGGTGGGTGCTCGCGCCCTCCAGTACGACGCGTCCCGCCAGGCTGCCGCGCTCGCGAGGCAGCGTGAGGGAGACCAGCGTCGCGCCCCGGGCCTGGACCACCACCGTCTGCTGCGTCGGGAGATAGTCCACCCGCCGGAGCGACACGGTGTAGGACCCGGCAGCCAGGCCGGAGAAGAGGAACTGCCCCGTCGCGTCCGTGGTCGTGGTGGCGCCTGTCTCCACGAGGGTGACCGAGACACCGGATGCATCCAGGAGCCCCTCCACCTCGACCGTGCCCAGAATCCCGCCGCCCTCCTGTTGTGGGAGGTTGAGCGTCACGGTGGTGGTTCCGCCGGCGAGGACGGTCACGGCGCCCCGAGCCTCGGCGTAGCCCGCCTTGCGGGCCAGGACGGTGTAGCTCCCCGACGTGACGCTCTCCAGGCTGAAGCGTCCCTCCGCATTCGTGGTGGTGCTCAGCGAGGTGCCTTCGAGCGAAATCGAGATGCCGTCATGGGCCGAGGCCCCCTGAAGCAGGGCCTGACCTGTCACGCGGCCAGCGCCGGTTCCCGAGTCAGGGCTCTGCGTGCCGCCGTCAGGGGAAGGCGCCGTCGTGCTCACGCCGCAGGCGGTGAGCGCCAGCAGCAGCGCCCAGAGCCAGGTGGTTTTGAGGAGTCGCATGGGGTCGGGGGGTTCTCGGCAGGGAAAGAGGTGTTGGGAGGGCGGACAGGGACAGGCGGCGCCCCATGGGGTTCCGAGCGGGGCCAGGGGACGAAGATGGGCTTGCGTTATTCACTGTGAGTACCCAAAGACCCATGCTTGAGGCAAGGTTTGGGGGTCCCCGAGGGCGGTACACGCCCTCATGACACGGAGGTCATCATGCGTCGCTTGGCCGTGCTGGTCGCGCTCCTGGGATTGTCCGCGTGTGGTGATGCTGAAGCCGTACTGGAAGACGCGCCCCTGAACGAGGCGGAGCAAGGGGCCATTTGCAGTGGGCACGCCTGGGAATGCTTCTGTGCGAAGCAAAAAACCCAGACAGCTTGCAACCAGGCCACCACTGGCAACTGGCATTGCATCTGGACGGAGAACCGCTGCCTGCCCACCTACGAGTAGCACCGTGGGGATGCCGGCGCGCCCCAACGCACGCACGTGGCATCCATATCAATCCGCGCGGCGTATTGCTTGCGCGGTGAAGGTGAACCCCCTTCAGCAGCGCCGCCCCTGAGGGACTCCGAAAGGACATCCCGTTGCTCCAGCACCGGATGGAAATCCCTCCCTCCGGTTGTCTGGAGCACAGCATGTTCAAATGGAGTCTGCGCAAAGGGCACGCCCGGTGGGGCGCGCTGGCCCTGACGCTGGCGTTTGGCAGTGGCTGCGGCGGTGACATGGAGGCGCCGCCCACGCCACCGCCGGAGGTCCCCGGCCCCGGGCTCGAAGTGGAGCTCTCGGGTGACTTCGTGGCCATCCCCCGGGAGCTGAGCCCGGCGCAGCGGGACCACGTCGCCCAGAAGCTGGACGGCGTGGTGGAGGACGCGGGCAAGAGCTTCTACCTGGCCATCCGGCGCAGCGAGCTTCGCCAGCGGTGGTTCCTCACCGCGTTCGCCAAGCAATACCACCCCGGAGGCGTGGGCAACCGCGCCGGCGAAGTGCTGGGCAGCCGGGTGGTGAGCTTCGAGGAGCAGAACCGTAAGCTCTTCGTCTTCGACGTCGACAAGCGCAAGGTGATGAGCGACGTGTTCGACCCGCAAATCCTGGTCGAGGCGTATCCCATCGTCACCGACCACCGCGCGTTCAACCGGCTGCCTGGCGCCAGCCAATACGTGCTCATCGACCCCACCGAGGGCCTCAACCGCTACGGCGTCGTCGGGGACCGGGTCGGACAGAATGGCGTCCGCTTCCAGGTGGAGCTGAGCTTCGCGCAGCGCTTCCGGCGTCTGGCCGACGGAGTCGCCTACGAGCAGGTCTTCACCGGCTACGCCGAACTCCCCTGGGAGTGGGCCTCCTATTACGGCGAGGACAACGCCTTCCGGACGGCGGGCACGCTGGCCATCTCCCTGCGCAAATACAAGGAGGGCTCGGGCTACACCCCCACCCCGCTGCCGCCCCGGGAGCTCTACTTCCGCAGCGACCGGCGGCTCGTGCCCAACACGACGGCGGAGCAGTTCGAGCAGGTGGCGTTGAAGTGGAACATCCACCGCGGCATGAAGCCCATCCGCTGGCACATCATGGACACCGTCCTCGCGGCGCAGCAGGACCCTCGCTTCCAGGGGTATGACGTCGTGGGCGCCATGAAGCGCGGCATCGAGGGATGGAACGCCGCGTTCGGCTTCCCCGTGTTCGAGGCGGTGGTCGGCGGAGGCATGCAGGACTTCGGCGATGACGACCGGAACGTCGTCATCTTCGACACGGACGAGCTGATGCCCATGGCCTTCGCGAACTGGCGCAGCAATCCCATCACCGGTGAGATTCGAGGCGCCAGCGTCTATCACTCGGTGAGCTGGTGGCTGTTCGCGCTCGAGGCGTTCGCGGAGGACGTCCCGCTGAGCGGGCCTGTCGCTGACGTGGCGGCCACGCCTCCCGCCCCGAAGCTCCGGCTCTCCTGGTCCGGGATGGGGGGCGCCGAGCCTTGTGAGATGAGCGCTTCGGACCCACGTCAGGTGCGCGCCCGCATCCAGGCCTCGGCCAACCCCAGGCTCGCGGCGCTCACCCAGAAGCAGAAGGTGGAGGCGCACATCACCCACGTCATGCTCCACGAGGTGGGGCACACGCTGGGCCTGCGCCACAACTTCTCCGGCTCGCGCATCCACGACGGCAGTCCCAACAGCCCCGTCTCCACGTCGGTGATGGACTACCTGCTCGACGAGGACCGGGTCCTGATGGATGCCCCAGGCGTGTATGACGTGCGCGCCATCCGCTACCTCTACGGCCTGTCACCGGAGGTGCCCACGACGGACGCCTTCTGCACGGATGACGACCGCGGTGTCGACCCGTACTGCGCCACGTATGACCGCTTCGCGGATTCGCTCCCACTGCACCATGGCCCCACCTTCCAGGGGCACCTGGACTACTTCCTGACCAACACGAATCCCTGGTCGCGCCTGCAGTTCTACTTCGACAACGTCACGTCGCCCTACCTGGGGTTCCTGCGCATCCCCGACCCGGCGACCCAGGCCACGGCCTACGAACTGGCGATGCAGAAGCTCCGTCCGCCGCTCGTGATTCCCCCGGACGCCCGGCCGGACTACGCGGCCCGCGCGGACGAACTCACGCGGCGCATCTTCCAGCGGCTGTATCTGGACCCGGCGTCCAGCCGGGGCTCCTTCACCAGCGACCCGCCGCCCTCCCCCGCGCTGCTGACGCCCATGCTGGCGGACATCGAGGCCATCATCCTCAACACGGACGGCGTGCGCAGTCACGCGGCGCGCCGCACCCTGGTGGATGTCCTCAAGGCCCAGCAGTCACTGGGGGCGTACCTGCTGCTGCGTGAAGTGCGCGACACGCTCAACGACAGCCTGCCCTCGCTGCCCCCGGAAGAGCAGGTGCTCACCGAGGACCTGGTGACGCGCATCTCGGGCGCCCTGTCTCCGTACTACCGCTGAACCGGGCGTGGACCTCCGGGCGAAGGCCGCACGTGTTCGCGGCCCGTGCCCGGAGGTCACACCGCGAGGACAATGCGGCGCAAAGATTGGGCGCCCTCCTGCATCGGCGCAAAAACAGCGCGGCGCCATCCACGCGGCCCCACGTCGAAATTCGTACGCGACGACACGCGGGGACTCCCCGTCAGCACAAGCATTGCTACGGTGTTCCGCGTGTCCTCGCCCTCCCGCACCCTCCTGGCAGTCGTCCTGGGACTCGCCCTGGGCGCAGTGATTGGCATCGGTGGCTACACCTTCGCGTACGCGAAGGGCGCGGCCTACCTCCAGGACGACCCGGCCGCCTGCGCCAACTGCCACATCATGAACGAGCAGTACGAGGGGTGGCGCAAGAGCAGCCACCACGCGGTGGCCACCTGCAATGACTGCCACACGCCGGCCGGGCTGGTGCCCAAGTACCTCAACAAGGCGAGCAACGGCTTCTGGCACTCCTTCTACTTCACCGCCGGCACCTTCCCAGACCCCATCCGCATCCGCCCGGGCAACCGGCAGGTGACGGAGAACGCCTGCCGGAAGTGCCACGACAGCCTCGTGGAAAGCATTGAAACACCCCACCAAGACTCCCTGCAGTGCCTCACCTGCCACAACTCCGTGGGGCATCCCGAAGGCTCCGGGAACCCCGAACTCATCCGTCAGGAGGTTGCACGATGACCGAGCCTGAGAAGCAACGGCGCTTCAGCGGCGTCAAGCTGGTGATTGCCGTGGCCGTGGCGGCCGCCCTGGCCGCCGCTGGCGTCACCGCGCTCCTGGTCAACATCATGGAGCGCAAGCAGGAGGCGAAGAATCCCTTCTACCGGGTGGTGGAGCTGGACGACACCATCACCGACCCGGAGGTGTGGGGGCGGAACTTCCCGCTGCAATACGACAGCTACAAACGCACGGTGGACCAGCAGCGCACCCGCTATGGCGGCAGCGAAGCCGTGGCGCGCACGCCCACCCAGGCGGACCCGCGCAGCGTCGTCGCGCAGAGCCGGTTGGAGGAGGACCCGCGGCTCGTCACCATGTGGAGCGGCTACGCCTTCGCCACCGACTTCCGCGAGGAGCGCGGCCACGCGCACATGCTGGAAGACCAGGTCTACACCGAGCGCCAGCACGTGACGCAGCAGCCGGGCACCTGCATCCACTGCCACGCCAGCGTGTACGTGCCCTACAAGAAGCTGGGTGACGGCGACCTCATCAGGGGCTTCGAGAAGATGAACCAGATGCCCTTCATGGAGGCGCGCAAGCAGGTGGAGCACCCCGTCTCCTGCATTGACTGCCACGACCCCACCACGATGCAGCTTCGCGTGACGCGGCCCGGCTTCATCGAGGGCATCGCCGCGCTCAAGGCCAGCCAGGGCGTCCCCCACTTCAAGGTGAATCAGGACGCCACGCGCCAGGAGATGCGCACGTACGTGTGCGGGCAGTGCCACGTCGAGTACTACTTCAAGGGCAAGGAGAAGCGCCTCACGTACCCCTGGGCCAAGGGCATCAACATCGACCAGATCATGGCCTACTACGACGAGGACGGGCACACGGACTGGACGCACCAGCTCACGGGGGCGAAGGTGCTGAAGGCGCAGCACCCCGAGTTCGAGCTGTACAACCAGGGCATCCACGCGAAGAGTGGCGTGGCCTGCGCGGACTGCCACATGCCCTTCATGCGCGAGGGCGCGATGAAGGTCAGCGACCACCACGTGCGCAGCCCGCTGCTCAACATCAACCGCGCCTGTCAGACGTGCCACAAGTGGAGCGAGGCGGAGCTGCTCCAGCGCGCGGAGACCATCCAGACGCGCACCTTCGAGACGCGGAACATGGCCATGGACGCGCTGGTGGACCTCATCCACGACCTCGAGTCCGCGCAGAAGGCGGGCCTGCCCGAGGAGGCGCTGGCCAAGGCGCGCGACCTGCAGAAGCGCGCCCAGTTCTACCTGGACTTCGTGGAGGCGGAGAACTCCATGGGCTTCCACGCGGACCAGGAGGCGGTGCGCATCCTGAGCAAGTCCATCAACTTCTCGCGCCTGGGGCAGAACGCGCTGCGGCCCGGCGGCGGCGCCTCCACCAGTCCCACCACGCGGCCCCAGGGCGCCCCGGCCCCCGTCTCCACGGATGGCGCGGGCGGGACGCAGCAGGGGTCGAGGTAGCCACGGCGAGCGGAAGCGGGAGACGCCCGCTTCCGCCGTCCGCCGTGCGTGCTACTCCGCGCGCACCCAGTGCTGGGTGCGGCCCAGCAGCGACATGCCGACGTAGCCGCGGACCTTCAGCTTCTTGCCACCATCCTCGACGGCAATCTTGCACTTGTAGGTCTTGCCGTTCGCCGGGTCGAGGATGCTCCCGCCGGACCACTCGTCATCATCCTTCTTCAAATCACGAAGGATGGTCATCCCGATGATGGGCTGGTTCTTCAGCGAGCCCTCGCACTTGTCGCAGAGCGGGTTCTGCTCCTCCTTGGGCTCCCGGAAGAGCTTCTCGATCTTCCCGTACAGCTTGCCGTTCTCCTCGTAGATGGCGATGACGGACTTGGGCTTCTTCGTCTCGTCATCAATGGTCGTCCACCGGCCGACGGCGGCGGGGGCCGCGGCGGGGGCCTTGTCCTCGGCGAAGGCGTTCGAGGCCAGCAGCAGGGTCAGGGAAGCGAGTCCAAACCAACGGGTTGCGTTCATGCCTTGGTGTCCTTCCGCGCGGGGGCTCACGCCGGAGGAAACATGCGTACAAGCCCCGCATCGCTTCGTTTGTACTCCACCGCCGTGCCGGGACGCAGCCCTTCCTGCCGCGCTGTGCGGCACTCAAACGTGCCGCCTCGCGTCATGGCTGTCTCATCACGGCGCTATTCGCGGCGGGAATGCGGGTTTCTCCAGCGTTGCGCCGCATGCCGCGAGCGTGTACCCCGTCCGCGCGCCGTGTCCTCGCGGTGTCCGATTCTGGAGGCTCCGTATGACGCTCGCCACCCCTGCTCGTCCCAGCCCGCTCGTGCTCGCCGATGGCGTCGCACGCTCCCGGGCTCATGACGTGGCGCTCGTGCTGGGCGGCGCGCTGCTCACCGCGGGGCTCGCGCAGGTCTCCATTTCGGTCCCCGGTTCGCCTGTTCCCATCACCGGGCAGTCCCTGGGCGTCATCCTCGCGGCCGCGGCGCTCGGCCCGGTGCGAGGCATGGCCGCGCAGTGCCTGTATCTCCTGATGGGCGCGGTGGGCCTCCCCTTCTTCGCGGAGGGCGCCAGCGGCGTGGCACGCCTCGTGGGCGCAACCGGTGGCTACCTGGTCGGCTTCGTTCCCGCGGCCTTCCTGGTTGGGCTGGCGGCGCGGCGTGGTTTCGACCGGCGGCCCTGGACCGCGCTGCCGCTCTTCATCGCGGGACAGCTGGTGGTCTTCGCCGTTGGCCTGCCCTGGCTTGTCCTCGCGGCCGGGCTCGGCATGGCCAAGGCCCTCAGCCTCGGCTTCACGCCCTTCCTGCCCGGTGGGCTGCTCAAGGCGGTCATCGCCGCCGTGCTGCTGCCCCTCGCGTGGCGGTGGGTTGAGCCGCGCAAGGCCTGACGTCGTCCTGCCTCCGAAGAAAGAGGCCCCGCCTACCTCGCCAGAGGTATGGCTCCCAGCCCCAAGGACAGCCCTACTTCACCGTCGTCGCGGTGTTGGACGCGCCCAGGTGGGGAAAACAATGGCTTTGGTGAAGTGCAAGCAGTGTGGGAACGACGTTGCCGATAACGCATTGACCTGTCCGAAGTGCGGCGCGCCGCCACCCCGAGGCGCGTCGGCACTCAGAGTGGCGTTTCTCATCCTGGGTGGCGGCTTCGCGCTCTGCTTCTTCGGTACCTGTCTGGCGAGCGCCATGAATGCGGGGAGCAAGGGACCTTCACAGCAGGCAGCGGCATCCCCAGGAGCCCGCGCGAACTCGAACCGGCCGCCCCCCAAGGACGTCGAACTGCGAACGCTCCTCTCGGAGTATGCGGACAATGAAGTGCGCGCGGATTCGAACTTCAAGGACCACGTCATCCAAACCTCCGGCATCGTGGATGACGTGAAGAAGGACATCCTGGACTCGGTCTACATCACCGTCGGAACCGGCCGACGGTTCGAGACTCCGCAGGTCCAGTGCTTCGTCGCCGATGCGCATGTGAAGAAGGCGGCCACCCTCTCCAAGGGTGCGCGCGTCGGCGTCCGAGGCCGGGTGCAGGGACTCATGATGAATGTCCTCGTGCACGACTGCGAAATCATCGACCTCTGAGTTGAAGGCCGCGATGAGTTCCTACGCGCTTCACTCCGGCGATGGCGCATTCCTGCCGAGCCACCGCCGGAGCGCGTGGCGGCCCAGCGCAAGTAGCACAAGAAGCGCCGCGACCATGGCGAGCGCCCCGGCCAGTCCGAGCACCGGCCCGCCCTCCTCGCGCGGCGTGGTGGCCACGAGCCCCGCGTCTCCAAGGACCACCAGCCCCGCCCAGGCCGCCGGAGGCAGGTCCGCGTCGATGGCCTCCAGCTGCGCGGCCCTCAGCGCCGCGGAGACGCTCAGGCCCGTGGCCAGGTGCCGGTAGAAGCGCTCCATCAGGTCCGCCGCTTCCGCGTCGCGCAGCGGCCACAGGCTGGCCACCACCGCGCGTGAGCCGGCCTCGAAGAAGGCCCGCGCGAGACTCAGCACGCCCTCGCCCGCCAACACCGCTCCGGAGGCGCTGCGGCACGCGGACAACACCACCAGCGCGCCGTCGAGCCGCAGCCGGGAGATTTCACGCGGCTGGAGGATGCCGTCCTCCTCCTCCGCGCCCGGGGTGAGGACCAGCGCGGAGCGCTCCGGGGCTTCGGCGTCCACCACGGCGTGCGCCGCCATGTGCAGCACCCGCACTCGCGACAGGTCCGTGCGCTTGAGCTCGCGCTCGGAGGCCTCCGTGCCCACCAGCAGTCGGGGGACGACGTGGGTGTCTTTCAACGCCGTCTCGACTCCGAGCCCTTCACGACGCGCCTCGGGAAGCGCGCCGAGGTGCGCGGCCTCGTTGAAGATGCCAGACCGGGAGCGCGCCGTCGGGCGGGACACGCCCTGTCCCAGGACCCATTCGGGGTCCGCCAGCACCAGGGCCTCGCCTCCAGACGAAAGGGGTGCGTCCCCGCGCCAGTGCCGCCACAGGCTCGCCGAGGGCACCAGCCCCAGCTCATAGCGGGCGATGAGCGGCGGCCCGTCCCGGTGCTCCCGCAGCGCGGCGAAGGGCAAATCATGCAACGGGCCGTCGGGTACCAGCAGGAGCCGCCGCACCGTGGAGGGCAGCCCGGCGAGCGCCGGACCGAGCAACTGCGCATGCAGGGCTTCCGCCGCGCCGACCTCGGACCCATCCCGGCGCTCGACCAGCCCGGAGAACAGCGTGGCCGCGGCAGCGAGCCGCGTGCGCTCCGGGATGCGATGGACGCGGGTTCCCGCCCGCGTCACCGCCAGGGCCCAGGCGCCCCCCGCGGACGTCCCGGTGAGGTCCGCGTCGTCCCCCACGAGGAAGACCAGCAGCGCCTCGTCCTCCCCCAATCCCCGCTCCACGGCCTCCAATGAGGCGAACTCCAGCGCGCCGTGACGCGGCACCGGGCGCAGGTCCCGCTCGCGACGCTCCAGGTCCTGGAGCTCCTTCAGCGCCGCCTCCCGACCGGCGCCGGTCAGCAATGGGTCCAACAACCGGCGTTGGACCGCCACCAGCCGCGACTGCACCTCGCCCCGCTGCGCGCGACGCTCCGGCATGTCCTCCGCGTCCGCGAGCGCCCGCGAGGCGGCCAGGGCATCGAGCAATGTCCTCGCCCGGAGCCGTTCGCTCACGGCGAAGGCCCGTGACAGCGCCTCCCGGGGTGACAGCGTGCGGGCCTTGCCCGTCGCGCCACCGGCCTCCAGCGTCCAGCCGGCGAGCCGGTGGTAGTCGCGAGCCCACGTCGCGAACAGCTCCGCCTGACTGGACGCATCCGTCTGCGTCTGGCGCAACGCCTCCAGGGCGTCCACCGCGCGCTCGGCATGGGCCAGTGCTTCAGGCAAGGGCTGCGTCCGGTACGCCACCGTGCCGCGGCCGCGCAAGGCCAGCGCCAGGTACAAGGGGTTGCTCCCCTCGGAGGCCAGCCGCAGCGAGGCCTCCGAGTCCTGGATGGCCCCGGCCGGGTCCACGCCCGCGCGCCGCTCCGCGCGTGTCCAGAGGCACGACAGGCGCTGCTCATTCGAATCCAGCGACTCCGCCAGCGCCATGCAGCGCGCCAGGAGCACGTCCGCCTCACGGCGCTCCTCCGGCGTGTCGCCCAGCAGGTCCACCATGAGTCGCACCGTCCGCGCCACCAGCGTCTCGCTCCCCGCCCGCTCCGCGGCGGCCAGCGCCTGCCGCGCCAGCGCCAACGCGCGTTCCCGGTCCGCCAGAACGTGGTCTCTTTCGAGCCGGCGCAGCGCGAGGTTGGCGAGCGTGAAGCGCCCATGCGCCTCCAGGAAGATGTCGCCGGTGCTCCGGGCCAGCTCCACCAGCCGTGCATTGACGTCCGACGCTTCCTCCAGCCGGCCCAATCGCTCACTCACGGTCCCCATGACGGACAGGTACTGCTTCTTCATGCCCTCCGTGCCGTCCGGGAAGACGAGCGGCTCGGCGCGCTTGAGCACGCGGAACGCCCGGCCCAGGTCAAGCTCCACCTCGTAGAGCTGACTGGCCTCCGCCATGAGCGCGCGGGCGTGCAGGTCCGGACGGCCAGAGGCGCTCGCCACCTCCACCACGCGCCGCGTCCAATCCCCGGCCTCCTCGGTGCGGCCTTGCGCCAGGAGGATGGTGCGCAGGTTGAGGGCCGCCAGCACCTCACCCTCCGCGTCCTGGAGCCGGTGGAACGTCTCCGCCGCGCGGCGGTACGGCGCCTCCGCCTCCTTGCTGCTGGACAGCATCCGCACATGCCCGAGCACCAGGGGCAGCCAGCCATGGTCGGGGTGACGCGCCTCCAGGGCCGCCAGCTCACGCAAGACAGCGTCACGCGCGGAAGCGACCTGCGCGGCCTGGTAGAAGCACATCGTCGGCTCACGGCCCTCGGGCCGTGACGTGAAGCGCTCCAGGCACGACTCGAGCGAGGGAGGCTGGGGGCGGCTCGGCGCCTCCGAAAAGGCCACCGCCGGACACACCGAGAGCATGGCCCCCACCAGGAAGGAGAAGAGCCCTCTGTTGCTTCGTTCGGACCGGTGCGTCCGGAGCGTCACGTCAGTGGGTCGGCGGCGGCGGCGGCGGGTCGACGGGCTCGCACTTGAGCGTAATCGGCCCGGGCGGCGGCGGAGGCGGCCTGGGCATCGCCATTTCGAAGTAGCAGTTGACGACCATCTGCCAGGAGGCCGGCTCCGCGGCGGACCAACGCTCCACCGTTATCACCGGCACGGAGAGCGTCTCCACGCCCACCGTGGCGATGGCGCGTGCGAACACCGGGGTCGCGGTGGAGGTCCGGTAGACCAGCCGCAGGGGCGTCTCCTGGTCCACCTCACCCGTGGTCTGCGCGACGACGCTCCCGCCCGTGTTGAGGATTTGGAGCGTCACGACTTGACTGGCACCCGTGCGGACGCCCGTCTCCACCACCGAGGCCACCACGATGTCATCTGCCTCGCCGTAGCTGAAGTCCGTCTTCACCGCGAGGGTCACGGGCGCCGGCTGGCCCCAGGCCTGCCCCGCCCCGCCGATGACGCCCACCAGCAACGCCAGCACCCCTGCTCTCATCCACTGTTGCTTCTTCATATCCAGCTCCGTTCTCACCAGATGGCCCCGGTGGACTTCGGACCGCGCGCTTCACTCCAATCGGTTGACGAACGTGGCGCCGCGAAGCACCTGCCCGTCCGGCAACCGCGCTTCCACCTGCCACAGCAACTTCGTCCCCGACTTCAACGGTGCCAGCACCTCGGTGGGCACCCGGTACTCCCGCGCCTCCAGCGAGTCCACGCGGTGGACCCAGCTCAGGTCCTCCGTGGACAACCGCACCGACCAGCGAGTTCCATCAGGCCCACCGCGCCAGCGCAGCACGCAATCGTCGCGCTTCAGGGGCACCGCCTCCGGCACCTGTGAGACAAGCGCCGATGGGTCGCCGCCACGCAGCCGCGACTCCTCCGGTGGCTCACGCATCACCACGCCCACCACGATGAGGGCCAGGGCCGCGGTCGCGGCCACGCCCCACAAGGGCTGACTCCATGCGAAGCGGAAGCGGCGCGTCTGGCGCGTTCCGCTGTCGCCGCGCCGGGCGCGCGAGCTGTCCGCCCCGGGCGACACAGGGGGAGCGGCCTCGGAAGCCGCGCGGGACAACTCGTTCGCCAGCCG
>JBKGHI010000107.1:0-26783 GCA_046520405.1 Myxococcus sp. 1LA | reverse complement strand
TGCCTCAGCGCCCGCGCGTGTCGCTCGTCACGCCGGTCCACGACGCCTCCGGAGCGTTCCTCCGGGACTGCATCGCCTCGGTGGCGGCGCAGGTGTATGCCGACTGGGAGTGGGTGCTGGTGGATGACGCCAGCACCGCGCCGCACGTCACGCGCATCCTCCAGGAGGCTGCCGGGGGGGAGCCGCGCATCCGCGTCATCACCCGGTCGTCCCTGGGAGGCCCCGCGCGGGCCGCCAACGCGGGACTCGCGGTGGCCCGTGGAGACGTGGTGGGGTTCCTCGACGCCGAGGACACGCTGTCCCCGCATGCCCTGGCCGAGGTGGCCCTGTCATTCGCCGCGCGGCCCGAGCTGGAGGTCCTCTACACGGACGAGGACGGCGTGGACGCGGCGGGCCAGCGCTCGGCGCCCTTCTTCAAGCCTGACTGGTCTCCGGACCTGCTGCGCTCGGTGGACTACGTCCGCCACTTCCTCGTCGTCCGCCGTGGCTTGCTGGAGCGGGTGGGCGGGCTGCGTGAGGGCTTCGACGGCGCGCAGTCGCATGACCTGATGCTGCGGCTGAGCGAGGCCACCTCGAACATCGGCCACGTCGCGGAGCCGCTGTACCACGGGCGTGTGAAGCCGGCGTCCACCCGTCGCCTCGCGTCCGGGGGCGATGCCGCGGCCACGCAGGCCGGTGTGCGGGCCCTGTTCGAGCACCTGGCGCGTCAGGGGGAGTCCGCGGAAGTCACGAGCCCGGCGCCCATGCAGTACCGGGTCCGCTATCCGGTACGGGGCACGCCGAAGGTCTCCATCATCGTGCCCTTCAAGGACCGTCCGGACCTGCTGCGCACGCTGGTGGACAGCCTGCTGGCGCACACGCGCTATCCGCACTTCGAGGTGCTGCTCGTCTCCAACAACAGCACCCGGCCGGAGACGTTCGCGTTGCTGGAGCAGTTGGTGGATCCGCGGTTCGTGAAGCTGACGTGGAATCACCCGTTCAACTACCCGGCCATCAACAACTGGGCGGCGAAGCAGGCCTCCGGAGAGCTGCTGCTCTTCCTCAACAACGACATGGAGGTCGTGGACCCCGCCTGGCTGGACGAGCTGATCTCCCAGGCCCAGCGGCCCGAGGTGGGCGCGGTGGGGTGCAAGCTGCTCTTCCCCGAAGGCACCGTGCAGCACGCGGGCGTCGTGGTGGGGATGACGGGCTTCGCGGGCCATCCCTTCTGGCGGCTGCCGGATGGGCCCATCACCACGCCCTTCGGTCACACCGAGTGGACGCGCAACTGGCTGGCCGTCACCAGCGCGTGCGTCATCCTGCGCCGCGACGTCTTCGAGTCGCTGAACGGCTTCGACGAGCGCTTCCAGGTGTGCGGCAGTGACGTGGAGCTGGGCCTGCGGGTGAACGCGAAGGGGCTCCGCGTGGTGTGCACGGCCCAGACGCGGCTCATCCACCACGAATCCGCCAGCCGTCGCGCGGACGCCATCCCCGAGGCGGACTACTGGCTGTCGTATGCCGCCTACCGGCCCTGGCTGGGGCCGAACGGCGACCCCTACTACAGCCCCCACCTCACGCTGACCGCCACGGACTGCGGCCTGCGCCGTCATCCGGAGGATGGGGCGCAGCTCGCGGTGCGGACGCTGGGCCGCGACGTGCCCAGCGCGCGGGACGTGCGCGGCGACCAGCGGGCACGGGCGCAGCGGCACCTCATCGAGCACCTGGACGCCTGGGACTTCACGCCGGAGCAGGCCCAGCAGTCGCGTGAGTCGGCACCGGCGGCGCTGGCGGCGCTGCGCGCGAAGGGCAGGGTGGAGACGGTGACCTGGTTCGTGCCCGCCTTCGGCCATGTCTACGCGGGCATCCACACCATCTTCCGCTTCGCGGACCTGATGCAGCGCCGCCACGGCGTGCGCAGTGACTTCGTCATCTACGACCAGCCGAACACCCGGCCTGGCGACATCGAGGCGCGCGTGGCGGCCATCTGCCCGGGCGCGGTGGGCGCCGTTCGCGTGCTCCAGCGGCCCGAGGACGTGGCGAGCCTGCCTCCGTGCGACCTGGCGCTGGCCACCGCGTGGACGTCCGCGTACCGCGTGCTGCACCACCCCAAGGCGAGCGTTCGCGGCTACTTCGTCCAGGATTACGAGCCGCTGTTCCACGCGGCGGGCACCCCGTCCGCGCTGGCCGAGCAGACGTATGGCCTGGGCTTCTACGGCATCTTCAACACGCCCGGGCTCTACGAGCACGTCGTGGGCCTGCACGGCATGGATGGCGTGTGGTTCGAGCCCGCGGTGGAGGGGACGGTGTTTCACCCCCGCCGGCCCGCGCGCCAGGGGCCCGTGCGCGTGTTCTTCTATGGACGGCCGGGAAACGAGCGCAATGGCTTCGAGCTGGGGCTGGCCGCGCTGGCGCGGCTCAAGCGGGAGCTGGGTCCGGCCGTGGAGGTGCTCGCGGCGGGCGCGGAGTGGGACCCGGAGGCCTACGGCGTCCGGGGACTTGTCACCAATCTGGGAATGTTGCCGGCGGAACGGACGGGCGCGCTCTACCGCGAGTGTGATGTCGGGTTGTGTTTCATGTTCACCCGGCACCCGTCGTACCTGCCGCTGGAGATGATGGCTTGCGGCGTCACTGTCGTGACGAACGACAATCCCACCAATCGGTGGTTGTTGACGCATGGCGATAATTGCCTGCTTGCCGAGCCGACCCCGAGTGGCGTACTGGCCCGGCTTCGCGACGCCGTTTTGGACGGCGCGCTGCGGAAGCGGCTCGGGGCGAATGCCGCGGAGCGGGTCCGCCGGACGACATGGGAAGCCGAGGTGGACCGGGTCATGAAGGGCTTGCTGGATGACCGGACTTCATCCTTGGAGCACGCCAGCTGAATCAGGGGCGCTGGCGGTTGAACATTGGCCCAGGGGGGCCGCGGCAGAAGGAAATCTCCATCATGCGGGATGACACCCAACTTCAAATCGCGATGTCGCCGGAGCCGAGCGCCCCGCGGCAGGCTCAGGCGGAAGAGGCGGAGAGCAGCCGCTATTGGAAGGCGACGAGCGGCTACACCTACCGGGAGATGGTTCGCACGCGTCAGGACGCGGGCAATCAGGGGTATGCCCAGCAGGAGGCGCTGCTCACGACGTTGATGAAGACCGAGCAGCGCGCCCTGGGGCGGCCGCTCGAGGTCCTGGAGTTCGGCTGCGGCTTCGGACGTCATGCGTCCTATCTGGCGTCGATCGAGAACGTCCGTTACCACGGCTACGACTTCTCCGAGCCGATGATGGAGCCGCTGCGGCAGGCGCCGCCGGTGGGGCTCGCGCCCGTGGAGGAGCGGCTCTTCTGCGGCCCGGATGCGCTGACGGCGGTGGGCGGCAGGACGTTCGACGTGGTGTTCACCGTGTCCGTCCTCATCCACAACCCGCCGGAGCGTCTGCCCGGCCTGCTGGAGACCCTGGGCAAGCTGGTGCGCCCCGGTGGCCTGTTGTGCCTGGTGGAGAACCAGCTCGTTCCCTTCGGCGTCTGGGAGAACGCATGGCACCAGGGGTGCTGGCTGCATCCCTACGCGGAGCTGACCCCGGCCGGCTGGGATTTGCATCACGGCGGCGGGCTCCTGGCGACGCATGACGTGTACGTGTTCAAGCGCAACGCGTCCCAGACGCGGCGCTTCTTCCAGCTCCAGTCCGTGGACCAGCCCCGGGACGAGCGCCAGGCGCTGACGCTGGAGACGCTGCACGTGCAGTCCCTTCCTCGGCTGCGCGCCTGGACGGAACACGCGGGCGAGGTGCTGAAGGCAGGGGATGGGCTGCAGGGGATGCGCGTCTCCGAGCTGTCGGAGCGCCTGTCGGTCGAGCTGAAGCGCTCGGAGCGGCGGCAGCGCTTGTTGTCCCTGTCGGATGAGCTGGTTCGCCTTCGCGCCGAGCCGCCCGAGGCCGCGCGGACGCCCGTCGCGCCGCCCGCCTCGCGCTACGGGCACGACACCGTCGCGGAGAACGTCGTCGTCGACGCCCCGCTGGACACGACGTGGGCCCATGTGGACCCGCGGCTGTCCCGGGTGGTGCACATCTTCCATCAGGAGTGGTACGGCATCCGCGCCGCGTCCGGCTACGCGCCGGGACACAAGATTGGCATCACCGCGAACCGGACGCTGACGGCGACGGACCACCGGCGAATCGTCGAGACGTGCGAGACGCTGGGCGCGCGCTCCATCATCTTCCAGGGCTTCTCACCCAACGCCCTGGAAGTGATGCACATGCTTCGCCGCGTGTTCGGCAGCGCCATCCGGCTGTGCTGCGTGTGGCACGGCTCCACGGCCCAGTTCCACTTCGACTTCGAATTGGAGACCTTCAGCCGGCTGCTGACGCTGCGGGAGCAGGGGCTGCTGGACGCCGTCGCGTGCGTCAAGCCCGAGATGCACCTGATGTCGCCGCTGCTCTTCCAGAAGGTCCTGCTCAACCTCCCGCCCCGCATCGCGCGGGAGGACCAGCGTCACCGTGCGCCGCTGACGCGAGCCGCCTTCGTCCCCACGCCGAACAACTGGTGGAAGAACTTCTACTCCAACGTCTTCGTCGCCGCGTCGCTGCCGGGGATGGAGCGCGTCTTCGTCACCAGTCCATTCACCGCCCGCCAGGAGCTGCCCCTGCGGGCGTCCGTCATCAACGTGGGACACTTGAACCGCTCCGAGCTGTTCAACCTCATCCGGGAGACGGACGTCGTCCTCAACGTGACGCTCGCCGAGTGCCAGCCGATGACCGCCCTGGAGGGGCTGGCGCACGGTGTGGCGTGTCTGACAGGGCCGCTGACCCTGGGGACACTGGATGAACATCCCTTTCAGCGGTTGGTTCAGATCGCCGGTACCGGCTCGCTCGGACAGATTCGCTCGGCACTGGAGCGGGTGGTCGGTCTCCGGGAGCGCTCGCCGGAGGAGTACGCGCAGATGCTGGAGGACTACACCCAGACGCTCTGCGACGAGGCGATCAACCACTATCTCGAGTTCGCACAGCCATGAGCAAGACCCGCGTCTGTCTCGTTACCGATGAGCTCTACCCCTTCACGCCGGGGGGGATTGGCCGCGTCGCGCACAACCTCATCATGGACTCGCAGCGCGAGGGCGCGAACGTGGAGTTCCACGTCCTGTTCCCGCCCACCGTCCCCGTGCAGAAGGCCCAGGTGGAGCTCTTCTTCGGGGGCCGGGTGAAGGTGCATCTGTGCGAGTTCCGCGAACCGCACCAGACCACCGCGGATGCCCACGGCCTGTATCCCCCCACCGAGGCCTTCCGGGACTCGCGCTGGCACGGTGAGTCGTTGGAGATGATGCGCTACCTGAAGGCGCGCGAAGCGGAGGGACTGCGCTTCGACGTCATCGAGTTCGCGGACTTCCGTGGCTGGGCCTTCGCCACGCTGCAGGAGAAGCACCTGGGGCTGGCCTTCGGGCAGACCACCCTCTCGGTGCGGCTGCACTCGAGCTACGGCACCATCATGCACCACGAGCCGAACACGCTCGAGGTGGAGAACGTGGGGCGCTTCGAAATCGAGCGCAAGTCGCTGCTCGACGCGGACCTCGTGGTGGGCCATCTGCCCTGCATCGCCGAGTTCAACCGGCGCTTCTACGGCTTCGACGACGCGTGGATGCGCAAGGTGCGGGTGGAGTTCCCTCCGGTGGTCATGGAGTCCCCGGCGGAGCAGGCGACGTCGTCGGACGTGCCGGCCACCCAGCGCAACCTGGTGTTCGTCACCAAGATTCAGCACTTCAAGCAGCCGGACGTCTTCGTGCGGGGCGCGGTCATGCTCATGCGCACGTGGCCGGAGTACCAGGGCAAGGCCATCCTGGCGTGCCATGCCTTCGACCCGGAGTTCCTCGCCGAGGTCAAGGCGCTCATCCCCGTCGACCTGACGGAGCGCTTCGTCTTCATCAAGCCGGGGCCGGACCGCGAAGCTCACATGCGGGCGGGCGTGGTGGTCATCACGTCGAGCTACGAGTCGCTGAACCTCACGGCCTATGAGGCGTCCGTCGCGGGCTCGCGGCTGGTGCTCAACTCGGCATGCCTGGCCTTCGGTGACGACAGCCCCTTCGTGGATGGGGTCCACTGCCACAAGTACGACGGCGGGCTGGACGCGCTGGTGGTGGCCATGCGCAAGGCCCTGGAGGGCCCGGCGCCGTCGCCCGTCCGGTGGACCGTGGACCGTCCCTACTGGGAGCGGCATGCGCTGGAGGCACCCGCCGCGCGCGCCACGCGGTCCCCGCTGGTCAGCGTGGTCATCATCAACCATGACCAGGGCATCTTCCTGCCCATCGCGCTTCAGGGCGTCGCGGCCTCCACGTATCCGGAGGTGGAGGTCATCGTCGTGGATGATGGCTCCACGAGCCCGTTCGACATGCAGGTCCTCCGGCGCTTGGAGCGCTCCGAGGCGGAAGGGCCGGGGCTTCGTGTCGTCCGGTCGCCGGTGCGCCGCGGCTTCGCGGGGGCGCGCAACCTGGGCGTCCGCGCCGCGCGGGGCGCGTACATCGTGTTCCTGGAGTCCGACGAGAGCCTGTCCCCCGAGTTCATCCGGCACGCCGTCTCCGCGCTGGAGTCGCGCTCGGCCTTCGCCGGCGTGGTCCCCACGGGTGGGCGCTTCCATTCCAGCGAGGAGCTGGCCAACCGCCACTTCAAGGGCTTCATGACGTACCTGGGCGACAGCCCCACGTACGCGCTGGTCGCCAACCGGGTCTCCGCGCCCACGGCGTTGCTGCGCCGCGAGGTCCTGGAGCGGCATGCCTTCAACGAATCCCTGTCCGGTTACGCGGACTGGGAGTTCTACCTGCGGCTCGTCCAGGACGGGCACCGGCTCCTGGTGACGAACCAGGTTCACTTCTTCTCCCGACGCGGCCAGGACATCACCCCGACGGCGTCCCAGCGGCGCCAGCACTTCCGCTGGGTGGTGCGGCTGCTGGAAGGGGTGCCCACGCCGCTGCACCCGTCGACGCGGCTCTTCGCGCTGCTCGCGCACTCGGACGAGGCGATGACGGACCCGTTCGGCGCGCTGGCCCCGCAGCAATCCGCGTCGCCTCCCGAGGCATCCGCGTCCCTTGAGTCCGCTCACTCGCTGGCCGAGGCCGTGCGTCCCCTGCGCTACGACGTGGTGGACGTGATGAACGCGGCCCTGAAGCGGCTGCCCCTGGTGCATCCCTTTCTCAAGCAGGCTGTCGCCGGAAAGCCCGCGCCGGCCGGCAATGGCGGCGAGGCCGTGACGGTGGCGGGGCAGGCCGAAGCGCCTCCTCCGCTTCGCTACGTGCTGGTGGACCGCGCCAATGTGCTCTTCAAGCGCGTGCCCGTCCTTCACCGTGCGCTGCGGAGCACCGTCAGCCGGCTGACCTGAGCGCGGAGTCCTCCGGGGTGGCTTCAGGCGTGCGCCGCGGCGCTTCCGCGGCCGGCGCCGCCTGCAGCCGCGTCCCCGCCAGCCACGCTGGAACGAACATCAGGGCCACGAGGAACACGGGGTACTGGTAGCGCACGTCCGGTGACGGGATGAGCGCCGCCAGCGCCGCCGTGTGAAGGACGACGGGGAGCGCCACGGCCGCGAGGCGCCACGTCCGGTGGCGGATGCAGGCCACCGCGCAAGCCAGCAGCAAGAGGTAGAACGTCAGGGCGGGGCGCCACAGAAGCCAGGCGACGTCTGGCCGCAGCGAGCGGAGGGTCCACCGCAGCAGGGGCTCGCGCAGCGCGGGAACCAGGGGCGTGGTGCGCAGCTTCCGCTCCTTTTGCTCGATGGTGCCCATCTCCCCGTCCGGCTCCACCCAGATAGGGGGGCCGTTGATGAGGTCTCCGCCTTGCGAAATCTTCCAGAGCACGGAGCTGCTGCACAGCACGTGTGAGAGGACGGGGCTCACGTTTCGCCGCGTCAGTTGGATGAAGAGGGGCAGGAGCGCCTTGTCGTGTCGCGCCAGCGCGGCCATGTCGAAGCGCCCGTCCCAGATGGTGTACACGTTGCTGAAACACCGGTAGTTCCACTTGTCGTCGAGCGGGTGCAGCGTCTCGAGGAGGGCGCGCTCCTCCGGTGCCAGGGGCGTTCCCGCCGCCACATGGGCCCCCAGGAATCCGACGAGGGTCATCCCCTTGGGGAACGGCTTGATGGTGTACGTCCGCCCGAGGATTGCGCGGGTGCCCGCGGCGATGACGAACGTGGCCATGAGCGCGAGTGCCACGGTTTTGTAATGCGCTCTTCGGAGCAGCCCCAGCGCCAGGAAGGTGCCGACCACGGCGGGCAGGCCGTTGTGTCGGAACAGCAGGGCCATGGCCCCCAGCGCGACGACGCTCACCCAGAACAGCCCGCCCCAGCGCAGATTCGGGTCCGTCACCGAGCGGAAGAGCAGCACGCACAACGCCAGGATGCAGAAGCTGAAGGGGACGTCCTTCCAGAGCGTGACGGCCATGGCCCCGTTCACGGGGGCCAGGGCGAACAGCACCGAGGTGAGGACGATGACGCCCCTGGACACGCCGGCCCGCGCGAGCGACGCACAGCCCCAGCCCACGAGCGCGCCCATCCCCGCGATTTGCGCGAGCGCGACGGCCGCGGGCGACTCCCAGAGCTTCTGGAGCATGCGGATGGCGACGGTGTGGAACAGCGGGTGCGCGTCATCGATGTACCCGGTGAGCGCGTCACGCCATTGTGACGTGGAGTCGGGGCTCATCATCCCGGGGTAGACGGCCAGCAGCCAGATGCCGGCGACCACGACGGTCGGAATGGGCGCGAGCAGCCCCGCCAAGCGCGGTGACACGGGCTGGCTGACCCGGGCCTCACGGCCCGTGAGCCAGAGCCCTGCCATGAGCAGCAGCGTTCCGAGGAGGAGCGCGTGCGCCACGAGGACAAGGCTGTTCCGGAGGACCGCGCCGACGCGGAAGGGGGCATTGGGATTGGGAAGAACCACGTCCCGGCGCGTGTCCGTGCCCGGCGGCGAGTACAGGTCGATGCGCTCAGTCTTCCCATTGACGGTGTACTCGGCGATGCCGGAGTAGTCGTGCGTCAACAATTGGAGCACCAGCGATCCGCGCGCCCCCGCCTCCCAATGCAGCATCGCGGGCTGGGCGAGGTGGGAAAGCCAGACATCTCCATTCCGGCGTTCCCAGCGCCCCTCGGGGCGCCAGCCCTTGGGTGACAGCAGCGCGCCATGTGAGTCGAGCAGTCCGAGGACCCACACCTCGCTGCCCTGGGATTGGGGGTTCCGTTCGCCGGTGGCGCGGACGGTCAACGCGAACGGCTCGGCGGGCATCAGCACGGGGATGGGCGCGGCCACCAACAGGAGGACGGCGAGCAGGCTGACGGTGCCCAGCCATGCCCGCCGCTGAGGGAGCGAGCGCTGTTCAAGCTGTCGCCTCAGCCAGGGAAGCCCGCCTCGGTAAAGCACCGCGCCCCAGGCCACACATCCCAACAGCGCCAATGCGAGGGGCCCTGGGTGCCGGAAGAGCGGGGCCCAGGCTCCCATCGTCAATACTCCCGCGGTGCTGAGCGCGAGCACGAGGCTCACCACCGCGATGGGCCAGCGCCGCGGGGCGGGGTTTGCGTCAGGGAGGGACACGGGTGCTTCCGGGGATTGCATTGGTGCCGTGAGTACCGTACGGAGGGGGGGGCAATGCAAACCCGAGAAGTGTGAGTGCTTCTCGCGTGTTCGAACGGTCAGGTCATTGTCGCGGGGGACGCCGGAATGTCGCTGCCATTCATTACCGTGGTGGTGGGCTTTTTCTTCGTGGTCATTTCCCAGTTCGGCGCTCGGCTCGCGGCACGGCATTCCATGAAGTGGTTCCTCGCCAGTGGCTTCGTCCTGGTGGCGGCCATTCGTCCGGACTGGTTGTTGCCCGTGGCTCAACTGATGGGCATCAGCCTGGTCAGCAACATGGTGCTGGCCGCGCTCACCATGTTCCTGTTCGTGCAGATGCTGGCGCACTACGCGGAGAGCACCCGCGTGCAGCGTCAACTGGGACAGGTGGTTTCGTCCCTCGCCGCGCAGACGTTTCCCGATGCGCCGGCCGAGCTCGAGGAGGAGCGCCCCCGCGTGTTGGTGGTCCTCCCTTGCTACAACGAGTCGGAGAGCCTCCCGATGCTGCTTCCGCGCCTCACCGCGCTGGCGCGCGCCACCACGGACTGGGCGCTCGACTTCTGTATTGTCAATGACGGCTCGGTGGACGGCACGGCCCACGTGTTGCGGCGGTTGGCGCCCCGAAACCACGTGACACACCACACCAACATCGGAGTGTCCGGCGCGCTTCGGACGGGGTTCCTCGTGGGGCAGCGGCTGGGTGCCGCCTACGTGGTGCAGTGCGACTCGGACGGGCAACACCCCATCGAGTCCATCCCAGGCCTGCTGCGAGCCGCGCGGGAGCGGGGGACCGACCTGCTCATCGGGTCTCGCTTCTGCGGCGCGCCCGCGGGCGAGGTGGACGCGTTGGCCAGCACGACGTCGCTTCGCTGGATGGGGGGCCGCGTGGTCAGCGGCTTGCTGGGCATGTTCGGCCGCCGGGCGCGCGTGGCGGACCCGACGTCCGGCTTCCGGGTGTACTCGCCTCGGGCCGTGGCCACCTTGCTGCGCCTGATGCCGGACGAGTACCCCGAGCCGGAGTCCATTGCGCTCGTCGCGCTCGCGGGACTTCAAATCGAAGAGGTCGCCGTGGAGATGCGCCCGCGCACGACGGGGACCTCCAGTCTGACGGGGCTCAAGAGCATCCAGTTCATGACGAAGGTGGCTTCCGCCTTGTTGGGGCTGCGTCTGCGCTCATTGCTTCGGAGGGAAGCGCCCGTGTACGCGCCATCGGCGGGAGGCGCGGCTGGCAATGTGAGCCCCGTGGTTTCGCTTACCACCCGGGAGTCCGCCTCGCTTCCGTCCGCGGAGCAGGGGCGCCTGGGCGGCTAGCGAGCGCGGCCGCTGTCTCCGGTCGCGGCCTACTTCCGGCGCTTGAGGAAGCGCTCCATGACCTGGTGGCGGAGCGGGCGTGAGTCGTCGTTGCCACCCGCGAGCCAGACGGCCGCGCGCCGCAAGGTGGCGTGGGCGAAGTCGAACCGCTTCAGCGTCGCGTTCACCTTGTCCGCGATGCGGTTCATGCTCGGTGGCGCCGCCGCGCCCGTGGTGCGCAGATGGAGTTCTTGCTTGCGCGCGCGCCCCAACTGCATGCGGAGTGAACGCTCCGGGCGGAGCGGCAACGTGGGGTGCTTCTTGCACAGGTAGGCCAACTGCGCGTAGCGGTCGTTGACGCGCATGCTGCGTGTCATCGAGTCAGGCCGCAGCCGATAGTGGAAGAGCGGCTCTGGGATGACGGAGCCCACGAGCCCGCATTCGGCCAGGGAGCAGAAGACATCCCAGTCTTCGTACGCCGTGAGCCATTCATCGTAGCCGCCGACTTCTTCCACGAGCCGCCGCTCCATCAGCGCGGTGCAGGTGGAGGCGACATTCTCCGCGAGGAGCGCGTCCCGCTCGGTGCCCCAGGGAATCCAGCCGCCCACGGGTTGGTCCGGCGCCTCCACGAAGTAGGAGACCAGCGAGGTGACGTAGGCGAGCCCTGGGGCGCTGTCCATCACCGCGACGGCCTTCTCCAGGAAGGTGGGCGCGATGAGGTCGTCCGGATCCAAGGGCAGCACATACCGGCCTCGTGCGGCCCGCAGCGCGGCGTTCCTTGCTGAGCTGAGCCCACCGTTCGGCTTGCGGATGAGGCGGAGGTCTGGCGCGTGGACCGACTCCAGCACCGCGAGGCTCTCCGGGGCGGTGGAGCCGTCGTCCACGAGGATGATCTCGTAGTCAGTGAAGGTCTGCGCGCGGATGGAGCGCAGCGTCTCCGGGAGGTAGCGCCCCATGTTGTAGAAGGGCACCAGGAAGGACACGCAGGGGGCCTCGTTCCGAGTCGTAGCGCTGGTGGGGCCTTGATGCCGCTTGGGCTTGGCCTCCGCGACGGCTGCTTCGAACCGGCGAACGATGCTGGCCGGCGCGCAGGACGAAGCGACGCGAGCGGGGGCCGCGTGACGAACGGCTTCACGAAGCGACGGCGTGGAGAGCGCCTGACCGAGGACTTCCGCCAGCTTCGCGGCGTCATTGCCGGGGAACAACAAGCCGCTGACTCCGTCCTCGATGAGCTCGGCCATGCCGCCGTCGTTGCTGGCCACCACGAGCGCACCCGCTGCCATGGCCTCCAGACCGACGTCCGAGAAACCCTCCCACCCCGAGGGGATGCAGAGGACGGCCGCGTTGGCGAGCGCAGAGCCGAAGCCCGCTGCGCCACCTGATGGTGTGAAGTGGAACCTGCCGCGCCACGCCGGCGCGATGCGTTGTTCCAGCCAGGCACGCAGGGAGCGCTCGGACGGGCCGGTGCGGGTGTCCTCTCCCATGAGATGGACCTCCGCGACGAGCCCCCGCTCGAAGAGGGACTGCATGGCTTCGACGAGCAAGTGGACGCCCTTTCGGTACTCCAGGCTCCCGAAGTACAGCACCCGGGGCAGTCCTTCGGGAGCCGCCGAGGCGGTGCCGGATGGTGGTGGAAAAGACTCGAAGGGCGGCGGAATCACGCGGCCCGCGTCCTTCAACTCCAAGCGCGCGCGCGTGCGCTCCAGGGCGGCGGTGGAGGATGCCAGTAGCAGGTCCGCTTCACGGATGGAGGTGTCCTCCATGTGTTCCCGCTGCGCGGTGTCCATGTCTAGCGTGGCCAGGCGATTGAATAGCAGGTGGTCGTGGGTGGAGTCGTGCAGACGTACCGCGAGAACCGCGCCGCTGAAGTGCCCGAGCGTCCGCCGGCCGCGCATCGCGAAGGCGCCTGCGCCCTCGACGTCGGGGAACTCGATGACGTCGAAGGGATAGCGCGCGTGGAGTGCCAGGAGGCTCTGGTATGCCGCCCAGGCGTGGCGGAGGGCCGCGTGGGGGAACGCGCCTCTCAAGTTCGTTTCGCGCTCGTCGACCGGGTGAATGCGGGCCGTGGGAAGCAGGGACTCCAACTGCTTCATGTCCGCTCGGGCCGGGGTGAGGATGTGCACCTCGTGGCCCGCCTGGGCGAGGGCCCGGCTCATCTGTGTGACGTAGGTCCCGAGGCCGCTTCCAGTGAGGGGTTCGAGTTCTTTGTAGACGAGGCAGATTCGCAAGGACCGGACCTTGGACAGGGAGAGCGCCGAACGGACGGGGCATACACCCGAACTGCGGCCCGCCTCAATGGTGGCCCGGCCTCGTTTAATTCCGTCTCAGCGCCGTCCCGCGAAGCATCATGAAGCAATGTGGAGGCCTGCCTCCAGAGGGACTACGACATGACATTCGTCATTCCGGGGGCTTCGACACGGGGAGCACCCTGGAGCCGGTCTCCGGCGTAGGGGACTCGGTGATGAGGAGTGCCAGCGTGGCGAAGGCCGCAATGACCGACCAGTAGATGAAGCGGAAGTCGCTGCCGATTCCGATGAGGAGATAGCTGAAGGCATAGCCCAGTCCGGACAGGGCTGTACAGAAGGCAATCGGTTTCTGGCGAACCGATCGCAACGCGACGAGCGCGAGGGCTCCGAGGAGGAGCAGCCACGCCCAACCGCGGAAGAGGAGTGAATCAGCGACCCGTACCTTGATGCGATGCAGCGTCTTGTACATCCATCCTTCACTGGGGATGCGCAGTTGGAAGGGATTGGGATCGATGTTGAGGTGAAACGGGTAGTAGACAGGACCTGACGTCGCGCCGACAAGGCTTGCGAAAGAAGCCAGACGGTGGCGCATCCAAGCTTCAGGTTGTTTTCGAATCATGCGCGCCCATTCGGCGAGGAGTTCGTCTCGTCGAGATTCGATAGACGAGAATGAGATGGGACGTGCCCCCTCCACGCCTCCGAACAAGGGCCAGACATGGAGCGGCGAGTACAGGCGCGTGATTTCTACGTCCGTCGTTTCGCCCGACAACATCGATTGTGAGACAAGATCCGGGTGTGCGGCGTAGATTCCCGCAAGGTCATAGAGAAACAGCTGGCCTGCGGCCCAGGCCCGGGTGGAGTCGAGGACACGGCTGACCACGGAGGGCGACAATAGGAGGGCCACCAAGATCGTCGCCAGGACCTGGGCCTTTCGAAACCAACCCCAAGCCCTGGCAGACAACTGCGCTGTCGTGGGAATGGCCAGTGGGATTGCGGCGATGAGCGCATTGTGCCGGAAGGCCGCGCCCGCAAGCAGGAGGAAGAGCGCGATGCCAGGCCGTCGGTACTTGAGCGCCGCGACTGCACCTAGCAGGGCCGCAGCCGTCATCACGTCCTTCCAAAGGGTGACGGCGAGCGCCCAGGCAGTGGGTATGAAGAGGAAGGTCGCCATGACGAGGAGCCCCCATCGTCCCTGGCGTGTTTCGGGAGAGCGCACCAGCGCCGCCATGCATGCCCCGAGCGCCAGGAGCTGTATTCCGAGCACGAGCCAGGGTGAGCCCACCAGCTTTCCGCTGACTCCCAGGAGCCAGGAGCCCAGCGGCGGATGGACGTCATTGTAGGTCCCTTGGAGGCCCTGGGCGTACTGGTCGAGGGAGTCCGCGGACATCAGCCCCGGGTGGAAGGCCGCGAAGAGCACCGCGGTCCAAAGCAGGACTCCGATGCAAAGGGCGCGGTCCCGCGAGGCTGTGTCCGCCAGGGTCGTCGACCACCTGAGATGGAATGACTCGGGGAGGCTTGGAACGCGCATGACTTTGAGCGGATGGCTTTGCCGGTCTGTGAGGGCGTCTCGGAGTATAAATGGAACGGGGCACAGGGCGTTGACCCCGTCGGTGCTCCCTACCGGCCCCGCTGGCGAGGGCGCTTCGCGCTTGCCTTCGGTGAGCCTTCGCGAAGTGCGGACTTCATGGGCTCTGTGTGAGCGCCCGTGGCTTCGAGTTGCGCCAGCCTGCGCTCCATCTCCTTCCGCCATGCGGCCTGCGCTCGCGCCTGCTCACGCTGCACGTCGTGCAGGGTGGCCAGCGCGTCGAGGATGGACTCGTTGAACTCCACCTGCTTGCGCAGCACTTCGTTGATGAAGGGCTGGAAGGTGAGGCGGAAGGCGCGCTTGGCGAGGACGAGCGCGGTCCCCGTGAGGCCTCCCCGGTGCGAGGTCGCCGGTTCGGCGTACCGGCTGTCCATCTTCCCACGGGCCTCCTGGAGCAGTGCGGGCCAGGGCGCGGGCGTGGGAGGACGCGCGGCGGACTCCAACGTCTGGCGAAGCGCCTCCTGGTCTTGCTCCGACGGCGTGGGCAACTGCTGCGTCTCACGCGCCACGGCCTCGGCCGTGGGCGTCCGGGTGATGAGGTCTTCAGTTCGCACGAGGGACGACTCCCATGGAAGCCAACGTCGTGAGCAGCGCCTGGAGCGCATCGTCGTCGCGGGCTGGCTCCTCCACCACCAACCGATTGCCCAGGTGTTCGCGCGCGGACGCGAGCACCGCCGGCTGGCAGGAGGGGGAACAGATTCCCGATGCACGGGATGCGACACGGGGCAACAGCGCTTGCGCGGACACCGTGTCCGCTTCCAGCAGCACCACCGGCGCGTTCGACACCCGCACCGCGGTCTCCAGCGAGGAGGAGCCCGGAAGGGCCGCGTCCCCGTTCCGGGGCACGGGCTGGTCCGGCGTGAAGTACGTCACCGTGGCGCCGTCGATGCTCCCGTCCCCTGGCGCCAGGGCGGGGTCCTCCCCCCGAGGCCGCAGGGCGAGAATCCGAGCCCCTGGCAGGTGCTCCGCCAACCGGCGTGCCAGGCGGGCGGCAGGCGCCTGGGGCCGCACCGTGAAGCCCGGGCAGACCAACTCCACCGTCGCGGGAGCGGACGCACGTGTGGAGGCGATGGGCTTGCCGGAGCGCACGCCCTCGAAGGCCACCCGGACCTGCTCGGCCACGGCCTCCTGTGACAGGGCGGCGATGCGCGTACGCTGCGCGGCCGTCACCTGCGCTCTCAGCTCCGCGTTGCGGTCCATCACGGCGAGCAGCTGCGCGACTTCGCGCGGGTCGTCCGACAGCGTGGCGAGCCCCGCGCCACCCATCGTCTCCGGCACGGCGGCGGCGCCATAGGCCACCACGGGCACGTTCCGGTACATGGCCTCCAGCAGCGGCACGCCAAAGCCCTCGTGCCGGCTCATGGAGAGATACGCGGACGCGGTGGCGAAGCAGGCGGAGAGCTGCGCGGCGCTGACGCGGCCCAGGAACAGGACTCGCTCCGCGCCCAGCACGTCCTTCAGGCCGTGCAGATAGGCGCCGTAGGGACCGTCCCGGTGCAACTGCCCCGCGATGACCAGCCGGCTGCGGGGCTGGTAGAGCCGCTGATACGCGGTGAAGACGCGCAGCACGTCATCCACCTTCTTGCTGGGCACCGCGCGGCCCACGAAGAGGATGTTGGACATGCCGTCATCCAGCTCGGCCTGGAGCGCCGGGTCCGGCGCCGTGTCGAACGCCGCCCAGTCGATGGCGAAGGGCAGCACCGCCACGTTCGGGTAACCCGCGGCCACCAGCTCCTCGGCGCTGAAGCGCGAGTAGGCGAAGGCCGCCTCGACGTAGGGCCGCAGGGCCAGCAGCTCGTCGCGCGCGGCGTCGCATGCGGCGGCCACCTTCCGCTCGAAGCCCTCGAACAGCCGAGCGGGCGTCACGTTGTGATAGACAAGCACCTTGCGCCCCGGGCTCCGCGCGATGCGCGGCACCAGCCGGGATTCGAAGCTGTGATGGATCAGCAGGACGGCGTCCTGATCCGCCTCCTTCGCATGGTCCTTCACCGGACGGACCTGGTCCTTGCAGGCGTCGTCCCAGGCCTCGGCGTAGATGTCGGAGGCGTGGCCCCAGCGGCGGAGCAGGCCCTGGAGGTACCGCACCTGATTGCCCACGGCGTCACCCCAGGCGAGCCGGGGGAGCACCTGGTGGATGGCGGGAAGCCGGGGAGGGGTTCGCGATGCCGTCACAACCGGCTCCCTTAGCGCCGTGCAGGGCCGCCATACAAGCCTGGTGTCCCTCTCGCCTTGACGGTCGTGGACCCCTTCGATACGCAGGCGCTCGCTCCGAGCGCACGAGGTCCACGGGACAATGAACGTACTGGTGACAGGCGGCTGTGGCTTCATCGGCTCCAACCTCGTGAAGTACCTGCGCCGTGAGCGGCCTGCTTGGACAGTGGTCAACCTCGACAAGCTCACGTACGCCGGCAACCTGGAGAGCCTGTCCGAGCTGGAGGGCGACCCCCGGCACGTCTTCATCCGGGGCGACATTGGCAACCGGGAGCTGGTGGAGCACCTGATGTCCGTGCACGCCATCGACGCGGTGATGCACCTGGCGGCGGAGAGCCACGTCGACCGCTCCATCCTCGGGCCGGAGGTGTTCGTCACCACCAACGTGCTGGGCACCCAGCAGCTCCTGGAGGCCAGCCGCGCCCGCGGCGTGAAGCGCTTCCTCATGGTGTCCACCGACGAGGTCTACGGCTCGCTGGGGCCCACGGGCGCCTTCACCGAGTCCTCGCCGCTGCAGCCTTCCAGCCCGTACTCGGCCAGCAAGACGAGCTCCGACCTGGTGGCGCTCGCGTATCACCACACGTTCAACCTGGACGTGGTGGTGACGCGCTGCTCGAACAACTACGGCCGCTACCAGTTCCCGGAGAAGTTGATTCCGTTGATGGTGGTGAACGCGCTGCACGACAAGCCGCTGCCCGTCTATGGCGACGGCGCCAACGTGCGCGACTGGCTCCACGTGGAGGACCACTGCCAGGCGCTGCTCCTGGCGCTGGAGAAGGGCCGCGCGGGCGAGGTCTACAACATCGGCGGCGGGGCGGAGCGGCGGAACATCGACATCGTGAAGGCCATCCTGGGCCTGGTGGGCAAGCCGGAGTCGCTCATCCAGTACGTGAAGGACCGGCCGGGGCACGACCGGCGCTATGCCATTGACCCGTCGAAGATTCGCGCGGAGCTGGGGTGGACGCCCGCGCACACCTTCGAGCAGGGGCTGGCGGAGACGGTGCGCTGGTACGTGGACCACCCGGCGTGGTGGGAGCGCGTCACCAGCGGCGCGTATCGCCAGTACTTCGAAACCCAGTACCGCACGCGGTTGCAGGGGAGGTCCTGAGCCATGCGCTTCCTCGTCACGGGGTCCAACGGGTTGGTGGGCAGCCGCGTGTGCACCTTGCTCCACCAGGGTGGGCACTCGGTGCTGGGGCTGGGCCGGGGCGTCAGGCGTGCCGCGGGCGCGTATGACTACGCCAGCGTGGACCTGACGCGTGAGGCGGATGTCGCCGCCGCGGTGGAGAATGCCGCGCCCGAGGTGGTCATCCACTGCGCCTCCATGACGGAGGTGGATGCCTGTGAGAAGGACCCGGAGGCCGCCTATGCGGGCAACGTGCACGCCGCCGCCGCGGTGGCCCGCAGCGCCCGGAAGGCCGGCGCGCACCTGGTGCACGTGTCCACCGACTACGTCTTCGACGGCGAGGCCGGGCCCTATGACGAGGACGCGGTGCCGAATCCTCGCGGCGTGTATTCGGTGACGAAGCACATGGGCGAGCAGGCCGCGCGCGTGCTCGCGCCCGGCTGTGCGATTGCGCGCACCGCGGTGGTGTACGGCTGGCCTCCGGTGGAGGGCCGGCTCAACTTCGGCGCCTGGCTGGTGACGGCGCTGGAGAAGGGGCAGCAGGTGCGCCTCTTCGAGGACCAGGTTGTGTCACCCAGCTTCGCGGACAACGTGGCGGCCATGCTGGTGGAGCTGGGCGCGCGGCGGCTGGGTGGAGTGTGGAACACTTGCGGCGGAACAGTCATTGACCGGGTGGGCTTTGGCCGCGCGCTGTGCGAGGTGTTCGGGTTCGATGCAAGGCTCATCGTCCCCACCCGCATGGCGGAGCTGAAGCTGGCCAGCCCCCGCCCGCTCAAGAGTGGCCTGCGCACGGACAAGGTCCGCGCGGGGCTTTCCGTTGCCCCCCTGGAGCTGGCGGAGTCCCTGTCGCGCTTCCACGCGACGTGGCTCGCGGCCCGGGGACACTGACATACCGAGGTGGACATGAAGGGCATCATCCTCGCCGGTGGCTCGGGGACGCGGCTGTATCCCCTGACGCGCGTGGTCAGCAAGCAACTGCTGCCCGTGCATGACAAGCCGATGATCTACTACCCGCTGAGCACGCTGATGCTCGCGGGCATCAAGGACGTGCTGGTCATCTCCACGCCGCAGGACCTGCCGCGCTTCCATGAGCTGCTCGGCAGCGGCGAGCAGTGGGGCATGCGCTTCAGCTACGCGGAGCAGCCCCGGCCGGAGGGACTGGCGCAGGCCTTCGTCATCGGCCGTGACTTCGTGGGGACCGACAGCGTGTCGCTGGTGCTGGGCGACAACATCTTCTACGGCCACGGGCTGAGCGAGCTGGTGAAGCGCGCGGCGTCGCGTGCGTCGGGCGCGACGGTGTTCGGCTACTACGTGAAGGACCCGGAGCGGTACGGCGTGGTGGAGCTGGACGCCAAGAATCGCGCGGTGAGCCTGGAGGAGAAGCCGCTCAAGCCGAAGTCCAACTACGCCGTCACCGGGTTGTACTTCTACGACAACCAGGTGTTGGACATCGCCGCGGGCCTCAAGCCGAGCAAGCGGGGCGAGCTGGAGATCACCGACGTGAACGCGGAGTACCTTCGTCGCGGTCAGCTCGACGTGGAGTTGATGGGCCGCGGCTATGCGTGGCTGGACACCGGCACGCACGAGTCGCTGATGCAGGCGTCGAACTTCATCGAAATCATCGAGCGCCGCCAGGGCCTCAAGGTGGCGTGCCCGGAGGAGATTGCGTTCCGCATGGGCTACATCGGCGCGCAGCAGTTGCTGACGCTGGCCGAGCCGATGCTCAAGAACGACTACGGCCAGTATCTGCGCGCGCTCGCGGAGAACCGGGGGGCGGTTTCGTGAAGGTGACGCCGCTGGAGATTCCGGATGTCCTGCTGCTGGAGCCCAAGGTCTTCGGAGATGACCGCGGCTTCTTCATGGAGATGTTCCATGCGGCCCGGTACGAGGCCGCGGGCATTTCCGGACCCTTCGTGCAGGACAACTACTCGCGCTCCGCGAAGGGGACGCTGCGGGGCCTGCACTTCCAGGAGCCGCAGGCGCAGGGGAAGCTGGTGCAGGTGCTGGCGGGCGCGGTGTACGACGTCGCGGTGGACGTGCGGCGCGGCTCGCCGACGTTTGGCCAGTGGGTGGCGGTGGAGCTGTCCTCGGACAACCGCCGGCAGCTCTGGATTCCGCCCGGATTCGCCCATGGCTTCTGTGTGGTGAGCGACTCCGCCGACTTCCACTACAAGTGCACCTCGCTCTACGCGCCGGAGACGGAGCGGAGCGTCGCGTGGAATGACCCGGACCTGGCGATTCCCTGGCCGGTGAGCGAGCCGCTGTTGTCGCCCAAGGACGCTCGGGCCCCGAAACTCCGCGACGCGCCCGTGCTGCCGGAGTACGTGGGCTGAACCGTGCCCGAGCATCCGGCTGTTCGCAACGCAGACGCAGTTGGTGATTCCCCACGAGGCACCCGGCTGGCCTCGATTGCGGTGGCCAGCGCGCTGTTCATGGAGTTCGTGGACTCCACCGCGCTGTCCACCGCGCTGCCGCAACTGTCGCTGGCGTTCGGGACCGACCCCATTCACCTGAAGCTGGCGCTGACGTCGTACATCCTGGCGCTGGCCGTGCTTGCGCCGGCGAGCGGGTGGATTGCGGACCGCTTCGGCCCTCGCCGCGTGTTCATGTTCGCGATGAGCGTGTTCCTCATCGGCTCGGTGCTCTGTGGCTTCTCGCAGTCGCTGACCCAGCTCGTCATCTACCGCACCATCCAGGGGCTGGGCGGCGCGTTGATGACGCCGGTGGGGCGCATCATCGTGGTGAGCTCAGCGCCTCGGGAGCGGCTGGTGGCCGCCCTGAGCTGGTTCACGATGCCCGCGCTGGTGGGGCCGCTGGTGGGGCCGCCCCTGGCGGGTTTCATCCTGGGCGTCGCGGACTGGCCGTGGATCTTCTTCATCAACGTGCCCGTGGGCCTGCTGGGCATGCTCGCGGTGGCGCGCTTCGTCCCGCCGCTGCATCAGCCGGACCCGGGGCCCTTTGATACGCGCGGCTTCGTGCTCGCGGCCATCGCCATCACCACGCTGATTGGCGCGGCGGAGACAGTGGGCATCGGGTTGATGCCGCTGTCGTTGCAACTGGCGCTCGCGGCTGTCGCGCTCGTCACGCTGGCGGCCTACGTGCGGCATGCGCTGTGCGTGGAGCGGCCCGTGCTGAACATCCGGTTGCTGCGCATCGAAACCTTCCGGGCCAGCATCGTGGGGGGCACCATGGCGCGCATGGGCCTGGGGGCGTCTCCCTTCTTGCTGCCGCTCCTGTTCCAGATGGGCCTGGGTTGGACACCCGCCGAGGCGGGCCTGGTGACCATTGGCAGTGGCGTCGGGGCGATGACGTGCAAGTCCGTGGCGCCGTACATCATCCGGCGTGTGGGCTTCCGTCAGACGCTCATCTTCGCCAACCTGGCGGCCGCCGCTCTCACCGCGCTGCCGGCCTTCTTCCGGCTGTGGACCCCGATTCCACTCATCGCCGGGACGCTGTTCGTCAGCGGCTTCATGCGCTCGTTGCAGTTCACGGCGACGAACACCGTGGCGTATGCGGACATCCCCACGGACACGGTGAGCAATGCGTCGACGCTGGCGGCGGTGACGCAGCAGATGGCGCTGGGGCTGGGCATCAGCTTCGGCGGGTTGATGCTGCACCTGGCGCGCGGTCCGGGCGATGGGCCGCTGACGCCGGACCGCTTCGTGCTTCCGTTCATCGCCGTGGGCGTCGTCTCGTCACTGGCGGGGCCGTTCTTCCGCCGCCTGTCGCCCAATGCCGGGGCGCACATCGGGGGCCGCAGGGTGGGGTGAGCCGGGGGGCTTCAGGTGCCGGAGCGGAGCCACTCCGCGAGTTGCTCGCGCTTCTTTCCACGAAGGTTCGTCCGCGGCGCGCTCGTACCGACACTCCATTCCGTGCCGAGATGTCTGGCGGCGCGAGCAAGCCACGCGGGGAGTTGCAGCGGTTCGCAAGCTCCGACTCCGAGGTCATCCTCGTGGAGTTTCTCGTTGTCGAACCGCGTGCTGGCCCGGTCCATCGACAGGAGGCCTTCCCGTTTGCTTAGTAAGACCTGGAACCAGACGGGCTTGCGGCTGTCGACGCTGATGTGGCCGTTGTAGTTTCGGGTCAGGAACCCCGCCTCTTCGCGGATTGCATCGCCCCAGTATGCGGTGAACCAGAACGTCTCCTGCTCACCGAACCCAAGTTGGCGCGCGAGGTCGAGCGCGGGTGAGCGGGCGCGGCGCGATTGGAGCAAGGCCTGCATTCGCGCGAACAGGTCATCCATTGCGGGCGTGGCGCGTGCGTGTTTACGCAGGTCCTCCAGGCGGTCCAGCTCCCAGCCCTGGCTCTGCACGGCCCGCTCGACATGGGGAATCAGCGCGTCGACCGATGCGTCCGAGGCATCCACTGTCAGTACCGCCAGCATGTCCAGTGATACCTGCTCGCAGGCAACGACGGCGGTCTGGATGGCCTGGAGCAATGCAGGGTTGTCGGCCAGGGCCTGGAACTTCGCTTTGCGCTGCTTCGAGCCCCACGCGTAGGTCGTCTCCAGGTCAAGGAGTCCGAGGAGTGCGGCCTTCCATGCCGCTTGGAGCTCACTATCGGGGGCATCCCGGCGGACCGCTTCGCGAAGGAAGTAGGCGTGCGGCCGGGAGTCCGCTTCGAGTCGATTCAGGAGCGCGCGGATGACCGGCGCCGGCAGTTGCTGGCACTTGCGTCCGAAAGACCAGAGGGAGACTCGAGGCCCCTCAATGAGGCTCAACGCGGCTTGTGCCGCCAGCTCGGGATCGACGTCGGCGGGAAGCGCCTTGAGTGCCTGGGTGAACTGCTCCCAGTTCTCGCGGGTCGGCATACGGAGAACGGACTCCACGTCCGTCACGGTGCGGCGTTGAGGCATTCCCGTGCCCTACTAGAATCAACGCGGACCCTCCCGTGACAAAGGTCAACCAGGAGGTTGTGCATCCCCGCGTTCGGGGCTATCTAGAACCAAGTGGTTTAGCAACGGAGTTCACCGACCGTTGAAAGGGAGCCCGCCGATGTCCTCTTCACAGAGTGTCCAGGTCCGAGTCACACGGCAGTTCAACGCGTCGCCCGAGCGGGTCTTCGACGCCTGGCTCAAGCCGGAGATGGTCGGTCAGTGGATGATTGGGTCCGCGGTCCGGGACGAGGAGGTGCTGCGGCTCGCCATCGATGCGCGCGTGGGCGGCAAGTTCTCGTTCTTCGTGCGGCGGGCCGGCGAGGAGATTGACCACGTTGGCACGTACCTGGAAATCGACCGGCCGCGCCGGCTCGTCTTCACGTGGCACGTCGACAAGGAAGAGGACGAACTCAGCCGGGTGACGGTGGAAATCACGCCGCACGACGCCGGCTGCGAGTTGACGCTGACGCACGCGATGGACGCGAAGTGGGCCGAGTACGAGAGCCGGACGGAGCAGGGCTGGGCCACCATGATCGACGTGCTCGTCCGCAGGCTGGCGCAGGGCTGACACTCCGGACGGTCCGTCAGACTTGATTTAAAGATTAATCTGGTTATGCGGCTAGAGTCGCCTCTCCCGTCCGGGTCGCACCGTGACAACCAGAGAGGTGGCCATGAAGCGCATGACGACATGGAAGCGGACGTTCCTGCTGCACGCCACGTGGGCGCTCGTGTGGAGCGCCACCGCAGCGGCGGTGACGCCGTCGAACGTGACGAAGGTCTCCCGGGTGACGGGCGCGACGCCCGCTGGTGAGTCGCTGCCGAACCCCAACCAGACGCATACGAACTACGACGTCCATGGGACGGACCTCGGCATCGTCTGGGACAAGGGCGGCGGCGAGGTGTTCGTCCTGTTTGGCGACACCTTCGGCGCGGGCTGGTGTGGCAATGGCGGCTGCGGAGGCGGCTGGCGCAGCAACGTCCTGGCGCGTTCATCCGATTCGAGCCTGGCGGACGGCCTGTCCTTCTCCACGATGGTTCAGGACGGGCCCCGGCACGCGAAGGAGATCCTGGCGTCCAGGAAGGTCAACTTCGACGAAATCACCGTCATCCCCACCGCGGGCGTCACCGTCGGCTCGCGGCACTACATCCACTACATGTCCATCAACCACTGGGGAGAGGCGGGCATGTGGTTCACGAACCACGCGGGCATCGCCTACTCAGATGACACCGGGCAGACGTGGGTGAAGCACGCGACGGCGCGCTGGCAGAACAACGCCGCGCGCACGAACAACTTCCAGATGGCCGCCTTCGTCCGCAACGGCGGCTTCGTCTACATGTACGCGACGCCGAATGGCCGCTTCGGCAACGTCCATCTGGCCCGCGTGCCGGAGACGGCGCTGCTGGACATCAACGCGTATCGTTACTGGGACGGGAATGGATGGAGCGCGTCGCAGGCGGCGGCTCGGCCCGTCGTCATTGGCATCGCGGGGGAGCTGTCCGTCTCGTATCACGCACCGCTGGGACGCTTCTTGATGACGTACCTGAACGAGCACCGCCAGGCGGTGGTGATGCGCGACGCCGCCACGCCCACGGGGCCTTGGAGCGGCGAGAAGGTGCTCGCCAGCGGGGCCGTGTACCCGGGCCTCTACAACGCATTCATCCACCCGTGGGGCAGCACCGGCAACGCTCTGTACTTTGTCATGTCGCAGTGGACGCCGTACAACACCTTCCTCATGCGGGCCACGCTGGCCCATGACACGCACAGCGACAACCTGCTCTCCGAGCCCGGCTTCGAGACGCAAGCGGCCACGCCGGTGGTGGCGCCCTGGTATCTGGAAGGCTCGGGTGGCGTGGACCGCGCGATCGGCAACGCGCGCAGTGGTCAGGACAACGGCTATGCGCGCGCGAGCAGTGGGTGGAATGCGCTCAAGCAGAGCGTCGTCGTGCAGCCGTACACGGACTACACCCTGCGCGGCTGGGTGCGCAGCTCCGCGAACAACAGCGCGGGTTACTTCGGCGCGCGTGGACCAGGCAATGGCCCCATTCTGAGCGAAGTCGCCACGGGGGCGCCGGCGGCCTACTCGGAGCGCGTGGTGAGCTTCAACTCAGGGCCGCATGCCCTCATCGAGGTGTTCGGCGGCCTGTGGGCCGACAACGGGGATACCTGGCTCCAACTCGACGACGTCAGCCTGACGCGCGGGCCCAACCTCATCCACCAGTCGGGCTTCGAGCAACAGTCCACCAACAACGCCACGTCGCCCTGGTACACCGAAGGGCAGGCGGGAATCGACCGCGGACTCGGCCATGCGCGCACTGGCGCCAACAACGCATGGGCACGGAACAACACGGGCTGGAATGCCGTGAAGCAGGAGGTCGCGGTGACGCCGAACACCCAGTACACGCTGACGGGCTGGGTGAAGACCTCCACGAACCACGGGGACGGCTACTTGGGCGCGCGGCTGCTCCGGGGCGGACCCATCCTCAACGAGGTGCGTTTCACGCAGCCGTTGGGCAACTACACGCAACTGTCGGTGTCCTTCAACTCGGGCGCGCAGCACAGCGTCGAGGTGTTCGCGGGGATGTGGGCGAACAGCGGCGACACCTGGATTCAGGTGGATGACCTGCGCCTGACGCGGAACTGACCCGCGCGGTCGGCGGAACAGGGGAGTCTGGAGCTGTCGTTTCTAGCCATTGCTGGATGCGAATGGGAATGTGACACATTGCCAGCGTGTCGGCGGCGCACCGGGTGTGAAGGCACTCATGCTTTCTCGCGTTGATTGTGTGGCATGTCGAAGACAAAATTCAGTCCATGACAACTGCAACTCGCGTGGCGATTCTCGAAGGTCCGTGGGCTGCGTGGAATGGGCTGGCCGACGGACTCCGGGGTGAGGGCTTGGAGGTCGAATGGGTGTCGAGGGACGCAAGCCAGTTCCTCGACGTCTTGGGGACGAACGCGCCGCAGGTCGCGGTGCTGGACGTGGAATCGGACGGCGCGGCGACCGTTGGCTGCTCCGTGACGGATGGCCTCAACCTCCTGCGGGGGGCACGCAAGCGTCAGCTCGAGGTTCGGTTCTTGGTGATTTCCTCAGTGAACTCACCGGGAGTCATGTCCCAGTACTTCGATGAGGGGGCGTATGGCTATCTGTTCCGGAGCGGATTGGGGACGTCGAGCGTCGCAACCGCGATCCACTCGGTCGTTCGCGGCGAGCGGCTGTTCCCAGTGCAGCGCCAGGTGCGGCGACCACACCGGCCGCGGTGCTAGTCAGACACTTCCGGCGGCAGCATGTCCTGGCAGCGCCGGAGGCCTCGCTGGGCATCCGTGAGCTGCGGGTAGTCACGCCGCAGTGCGCGGTACAGCGCGATGGCTGCCTCGCAGTTGCCGTCGCTCTCCAGCGCGCGGGCACGGGCCATGCGCTTCGAGGCGTCCTCCACCTTGCCCGCGAGCGTCGCCAGCTCCGGCTCGACGGCCTCCAAGCCCAGGCTCCGTGCCTGGGCCAGGCGCTTCATCGCGCTGTCCAGCCGGCCCTCGTTGAAGTCATTGCCGATGTCGATGGCCTGCCCCGCCGCGAGCACCTTGAGTTGCCGGGTCGCGACGTCGTCGGGGGCCGACTCCGCCGTTCCACCTGCACCGAGAGGTGGCGCGCCTGTGGCCTCCACAGCGGGCGGCGCCGCCGGGTGCGCGGGTGCGTGGACGGGCACCAGGGTGCCGACCTTCACGTCGTCCCCGCGTCCGTTGCGGAGGGCCACGACGCCCACGCCGCCCACGAGCAGCAAGCCCGCGATGCTCAGCCCCACGGCCGCGCCCGCCTTCGAGCGCTTCGGCTCCACGTAGGGCGAGGCCGCGTGCGCCGTCTTGTTGAAGCCCTCCGGCCCCACGCGGAGCCCGGTACCCGACGAGGCGGGCTGCG
>JBKGHI010000106.1:0-26898 GCA_046520405.1 Myxococcus sp. 1LA | reverse complement strand
CCGTCACGGCGGCGGCATAGGCGGCGTGGTGCTGCTGCTCCAGCGTGCGCAGCCGGCGTGACATGGCCTCGCGCAGGGCCTGGAGCTCCGCGACGCGGGCCTCGGACTCGGCGGCCTCGCGCGCCAGCGCGTCGTTGCGGTCCACCAGGGCGGAGATGGAACGCGTACCCGCCCAGGCCCCTGTCGTGGCGAGCAGCACCGCGCCCACCAGCAGGCCCCAGGGCAGCCACGCCCGGCGCGGGGGCGCCGATTCGTTTCGCTGCGTCGCTTCCATGCCCGCGAGGTTAGCGGCCTCCGCGGGGTAGGCTTCAAGGCGAGGACGTGGGAGCAGGCGGCACCTGGGCCATGGGCAGGCGCAGCACGAAGCGCGCGCCGGGGCCCAGCGGCGGCGCGTCCACCGTCAGCTCGCCGCCGTGGGCGCGGGCAAGCTGGCGGGAGATGTAGAGGCCCAGGCCCAGGCTGGCGCGGGCGTGCTCGCCGGTGGCGCGCTCGAAGCGCTCGAAGATGCGGGCGTGCGCGCCGGAGGGAATCCCCGGGCCCCAGTCGCGCACGATGATGACGGCGCTGTCGCCGTCCGCGTCCACGGACAGCTCCACCGGCTGGCCCGGGGCGTACTTCATCGCGTTGGACATCAGGTTCATCAGCACCTGCTCCACCCGGAGCCGGTCCACGTGGGCGAGCACGGGCACGCTGGCGTGCAGCACCGGCGCGCAGCCCGCCGCCACCAGCGCGTCCTCCATGCGCGTCACCAGCCGGTGCACCAGCGCGGACAGGTCCACGTCCTCGCGCTCCAGCGCCAGGCGGCCGGTGCTGATGCGCGCCACCTCGAACAGGTGCGTCACCAGGTGGGACAGCCGCTCCGCCTGCCGCTGCGCGTTGGCCAGGCCCTGCTTCTGCCGCTCCGGAGGCACCGGGATGCCCTTCTCCAGCGCGCGCCGCAGCGAGGCGAGCTGGAGCTGGAGCGCGGACAGCGGCGTGCGCAGCTCGTGGGTGGCGATGGCCACGAACTCGTCGCGCGCGGCCACCGCTCGCGAGGCCTCCCGGTACAGCCAGGCGTTGTCCACCGCGAGCGCCGCCCGGGACGCCAGGTCCTCCAGGAAGTCCAAATCGCGGTCCTCGTAACCTCGCCCCGGGTCCTGGGAGACGACGCTGAGCACCCCCAGCGTGCGCTCGCGCGCCACCAGCGGGACGAACATCACCGACTGGCCGCCCAGCGCCTCCATCAGCCGCCGGTGCTCGGGCGTGAGGGTGAGGGCGTCCAGCCAGTCCGGGTCCACCCGCGCGGCGAGCACCGGACGGCCCGTCTCCAGGACGCGGCGGATGGGCGAGCGCGAGCCGGGCGGCGGCGGAAAGCGCAGCGCCTCCTTCATGAGTTGCTGGGTGGCCGGGTCGCTCGCCAGCGCCTCCACGCGCTCCAGGCCCTGGCCGTCATCGGCGAGCACGTCCACGGTGCAGTAGTCCGCCAGCTTCCCGCCCACCAGCAGTTGCGCCGCCGTGCGCAGCGTGGTGCGCCAGTCCAGTGAGTTCGACAGGCGCGCGGTGGCCTCCGCGAGGAAGCGCAGCCGCTCCTCCTCCACCTGCTGGGTCGTCACCTCCGTCACCGTGGTGCCCACGCCCACCGGCACGTCCCCGTCATTCACCGGGAAGAAGGTGCTGCGGAAGTGGCGCTGCTCGCCCGCGTGGATGTCCGTCTGCAACTGGTCCACCACCGGGACGCCGGTGTGCATCACCTCCCGCATCATCGCCTCCGCGGGCCCGCCGCGCGGCCCCACCAGCTCCGACAGGGTGCGGCCCAGGTGCGCGGCTTGAGGCAGGCGGTTGAGGGCGGCCAGCATCGGGTTGGCGCGCAGGAAGCGCAGGTCCCGGTCGAAGAGGGCCATGCCCACGGGCGAGGCGTCCACGAAGGCCTGGAGGTCCTTGAGGCGCTCCCGCGCCTCGCGGTGCTCGAGCGCGTTCGCCAGCGCGAGCGCCGCGAGGTGGGCGAAGTCCTCCAGCGTGGGCACCAGGGCGTCGTGGACGGGCGCCGTGAAGACGAGCGTGAGCAGGCCCAGCGGCCGCGCCTCCTTCCGCAGCGGCAGCACCAGCAGGGCGGGTGGCGCGTGGCCCTCTGGGCCGAATGACGTCTCACCGTCCAGCAGGTTCGCGTCCGCCAAGAGCCATTCGGGGGGCGGGCTCGACAGCCACAGCGAGCGCCCGTCCGCGAGCGCCTGTCCCCACTCCGTCCCCGCGTCCCAGGTGGGGGGCCGGGGCCGCTCCTGCTCCAGCCGCCGTTGCCATGCGGGCTCCCGGGCGGCGTGCGCGCCCGGCGTCGCCCCACCGTGGACGTCCAGGACATCCAGCAGGGCCACGGCCGCCCACTCGCGCACGGCGAGCTGGACCACCGACGTGAGGGTGCGCTCCCAGTCCAGGGATTCCGCGAGCAGGCGGCTGGCCTCGCAGAGGAAGTCCCGCGCATGCGCCGCCAGGGCTCCGGCGGAGTCAGGAGTGGAGGGAGGAGGAGCCTTGGACATGGGAGGCGGGCCATCCGCGAGACCCTGGGCCCTACGTTGAGCCGCTCTGCCTCGGGATGACAACCTGGGGTCCGGGGGGAACGTCGGCGGGGTGATGCTCCCGGGCCTTGCGGGAGGGCGGGCCACCCCTTGATGCGGGCGGGCTTGATTCGAAGGCCGTGGGTGAGGCGTCATCCGGCCCCTTTCCTCAACTTCGGGAGCCGGTGGTCTGATGGCGATTGCGTGCGTGGTGCTGGACTTCGACGGAACCTTCACGGATGTGGCGGCGGAGAGCGCGCCCTTCCTCCGGCATTTCCGGCAGGGATTGGCGGCGGCGGTGGGGGAGGACCTGGAGTCCGCGTGGGAGGAGGAGGTCGCCGTGCTGCGCGCGGGCTGGGACTCGCTGGGCTGGGATTTGGGCGGCCGGGTGGTGGCGCCCGCCACGGCGGACCCGTACCTGACGGCCACCTGCGCGGCCCACCGCCTCATGCAGCGCTTCGGCAAGGGCCAGGACGAGGCCCGCCGCTCCGACGTGGTGCAGACGCTCTACCGCGAGGCCTACGCGCACTCGGCCACCGCCTTCAAGCCGGAGGCGAAGGAGGTGCTGGAGGCGCTGGTGGCCACGGGCCTGCCGGTGACGGTGGTGACCAACGCGCACACCGACCTGGTGGAGAAGAAGCTGGACCAGCTCGCGCCGAAGGGACGCGAGAAGCTGAAGGTGTCCGGAGACGCCCGCAAGTTCCTGTTGGACCCGCCGGACGCGCCGGACGCGCGCTTCAACGAGGTGCCGGAGTCGCAGACGCTGGACGGCGTGCTGCGCCGCCCCGTCTACCTGCGCCGGGGCCGCTACTTCGAGGCCCTCAAGCGCGTCTGGGCGGCCACGGGCACCACGCCGGAAGAGACGCTGGTGGCTGGTGACATCTACGAGCTGGACCTGGCGCTGCCCGCCGCGCTGGGCGCGCACGTGCAGCTGGTGGCCCGCGACAACGTGCTGCCCTACGAGCTGAAGGCGGTGGAGCAGCTGGGCGCGCGCGGCGGCGTGGACCGCAGCCTGCACGGCGTGCTGGCCCGCCTGCGCTGAAGGCCGGGCCCTTCGGAAACACGAAGCCCCGCCTCCCGGTGAAGGGAGCGCGGGGCTCGTGCGTCACGCCTGGGCCAGGGTTTAGACCTTGGCGCCCGGCGTCGGCTGGAAGACCTCGTTGAACTCGGTGATGGCCTTGCTCAGCGCCGTCTTGATGTCGGCGGTCAGCTCGCGCTTCGACGCCAGGTCCTTGGCGACGTTCGGGTGCTTGCCGTCGGCGAACTCCAGGAACTCACGCATCCAGCGGACCACGTCGGCCACCGGGATGTCGCGAATCCAGCCGCGCTTCTTGGGGTCATCGCGGTTGGTGGCGGCGTAGATCTGCATGACCTGCTTCTCGACGGGCATGGGCTCGTACTGGCCCTGCTTGAGCAGCTCCACCATGCGGGCGCCGCGCGCCAGCGTCTCCTGGGTGGCCTTGTCGAGGTCGGAGCCGAACTGGGCGAAGGCGGCCAGCTCGCGGTACTGCGCCAGCTCCAGCTTCATGGTGCCGGCCACCTGCTTCATGGCCTTGATCTGCGCGGCCGAACCGACGCGGGACACGGAGAGGCCCACGTTGATGGCCGGGCGGACGCCGGCGAAGAAGAGGTCCGTCTCGAGGAAGATCTGCCCGTCGGTGATGGAGATGACGTTCGTCGGGATGTACGCCGACACGTCACCGGCCTGCGTCTCGATGATGGGGAGCGCGGTGAGCGAACCGGCGCCCTCCTCGTCGGACAGCTTGGCGGCGCGCTCCAGCAGGCGGCTGTGCACGTAGAACACGTCGCCCGGGTAGGCCTCGCGTCCCGGCGGACGGCGGAGCAGCAGCGACAGCTGGCGGTACGCCACGGCCTGCTTGGACAGGTCGTCGTACACGATGAGCGCGTGCATCTTGTTGTCGCGGAAGTACTCGCCCATGGCCACGCCGGCGTACGGCGCGAAGAACTGCATGGGGGCCGGGTCGGAGGCGTTGGACGCCACCACCGTGGTGTACTCCATGGCGCCGAAGCGGTTCAGCTTCTCCACCACCTGGGCCACCGTCGACTGCTTCTGGCCGATGGCCACGTAGATGCAGTAAACGTTCAGGCCCTTCTGGTTGATGATGGTGTCGATGGCGACGGCCGTCTTGCCCGTCTGGCGGTCACCGATGATGAGCTCGCGCTGACCGCGGCCCACCGGCACCAGCGCGTCCAGCGCCTTGATGCCCGTCTGCAGGGGCTCGTGCACGCTCTTGCGGGACACGATACCGGGTGCCTTCACTTCCAGGCGGCGCGTCTCGGTGGCGTTGATGGGGCCCTTGCCGTCCAGCGGCTTGCCGAGCGGGTCCACCACGCGGCCGAGCAGCTCCTTGCCCACCGGCACGGAGGCAATCTGCTGGGTGCGCTTGACCGTGTCGCCTTCTCGGATGGCCTGGAAGTCACCCATGATGGCGACGCCGACGTTGTCCTCTTCAAGGTTGAGGACGAGGCCCTGCACGCCGTTGGCGAACTCCACGAGCTCACCGGCGAGCGCGCCCTCGAGGCCGTAGATGCGCGCGATACCGTCACCCACGGACAGCACGGTGCCCGTCTCCGCGACGGTGACCTTCTTCCCGTAGTCCTTGATCTGCTCCCGGATGATTCTGCTGATCTCGTCGGCGCGGATTTCCATGAGCGTATGCGTCCTTGCGCAGGGGCGGCCGACGTGGGGCAGGCCGCCGAAACCTTGAAGTCGGGGCCCCTTACCACGCACACCCACCCGCTGCAATGCGGTCCGCGCCACCCGGCCCGGGGTTGCGGAGGACGCCCGTTCAGGAGTGGGACAGGCGGCTGTGGGGGAGGGCGCCCGGAACCGTCAGAAGCGGGTGTCAGGCCGCCCCGTCTACTCTGGTGCATCAGCAGCCGTTGAGCCGGCACCGGGGGAGGCGACTCAGCGCCCCGGCCCTTCGCGGGGCAGCCAGGCGGTGAAGCGCACGCCGCCCCCCGAGCCGGACTCCACCGTGAGCTTCCCGCCGTGCGCGAGGGCGATCTGCCGCGCGATGTAGAGCCCCAGCCCCAGCCCTTCCGGCGGGGCGCCGCGCTCCTTGCGGAAGGGCTCGAAGAGGGAGGCATGCTCCTCGGCGGCCACCGTGAGTCCGTGACCCTGCACACTCAGGGTGACGCCGCCCACGGCGCCGGCCGCGCGGAGCATCACCGGAGCGCCGTCCGTCCCCTGCTGCAGCACGCTGCCCAGCAGGAGGTCCGCGAGCTGCGCCAGCCGTCCGGTGTCCCAGTGGCCGCGCAGGTCGCCCTCGGCCTCCACGAGGATGCCCCGCTGGGGGTGCTCACGGCGCCGCTCCTCCACCACGCGCTCCACCACCGCGCTCAGGATGGCGGGCTCCGGCCGCAGCGTCAGGCCTCCCGCCAGCCGCGCGCGGGTGAAGTCCATCAGCTCCTGGAGCATCCGCTCCATGCGGCGGGCGGCTCGGGACACCTGTCCCACCAGGGTGCGCTGGGGCTCCTCCAGCCCCTCCAGCCGCTGCAGCGTGCGCGTGCCCTGATTCAGCGTCTGGAGCGGGGCCCGCATCTCCGAATCCATGACGCCCAGCAACTGGTGGCGGAACTGCTCGGCGTTCGCGGTGAGCTCCTCCGCGGCCTTGCGGCTGCTGATGTCCCAGATGGCGGCGAGCCGCACCTGCCGGCCCTCCCACGTCACGTAGCGCCCCAGCACTTCCAGGGGCAGCCGCTGGCCGTCGCGCCGCATGACGACCACCTCGTAGGGCGTCTCCAGTCCGCGGCTCAGCACCAGCCCCACCTGCGAGCGGAACTCCGGGGCGACGCAGTCCGCCAGGTGCCGGCCGATCAACTCCGACGGAGACGAGTAGCCCAGCAGCTGCGTGAGCGCCCGGTTGGCGTCCAGCACGATGCCGTTGTCGTGCAGGAAGTGCCCGTCACAGGCCACGTCCGCCAGGCTTCGCATGTGCGACTCGCGCGCGCGCAGCCGCTGCTCTTCCAGGACGCGCTCCGTCTCGTCGCGCACCCACAGCGCCACCCCGGCCAGCGCGCCACCATTCAACGCCGGCGACAGGCCCACCCGCAGGTGCCGCTCCCCCGCGGCGGGGGCCAGCACGCCCCGCACCGGGGCCTCCGTCACGTCCTCGCCAGAGAGCGCCCGGGCCAGCAGCGGTGACAGCGCCTGCGCCACCTGCGGCCACAGCTCCGCCAACGGACGGCCCACGTGCGCGCGTGGCTCCAGGCCGGACAGCGCCGCCAGGGCGGCGTTCACCCACACGGGACGCAGCTCCCGGTCCAGGAGGGCCACCCCACACCCCGCCGCGCCCAGGAGCGCCCCCAGGAAGGGCCGCGCCTCCTCGGGCGCCGCCAGCGTGGACGGCCCTTCGGAATACCGGTGGAGTAGGGACTGCGGCATGTTCAGGTCGTCCAGGCGGCGCGGGGCTGTCCCGCACCACTGGCGAGTATACCCCTGTCAGGGCCCGCTGGAAATACCGGTTAGCCCTGGACTGCGGGGTGATGAAGACGACCTGGAACGTTGGTTGCCCGGCGAGCGGGCGAGGCTCAGCGCTGCTTCAGCTCGCGGCGCATCTCTTCGAGCTGGGTCCGGATGCTGCCGTCGTACAGGATGCTGCCCACCTGGGCGGCGACACCACCCAGCAGGCTGGGGTCCACGCGCGTCTCCAGCAGGACGTTGCGCTGGGTGAGCTGCTGGAGGGTCTGCTGGAGCTGGGCCAGGGCGTCGGCCGGAAGCGGCGCGGCGCTGGTGACGTGACCCCGGACGCGGCCGGCGCGGGCATCCGCCATGTCGCGGAAGAGGCGGGCGATGTCCGCCAGGTAACCCAGGCGGTTGCGGTCCACCAGCAGGCGGAGGGTATTGGCCAGCGTGGGCTCCACGCCGCCCGGGATGACCGTCATCACCGACTCCACCACGCGCAGGCGCTGCTCGCGGGTGTAGGCGGGGTTGACGAGCACATCGGTCAGCTCGGCGTTCTTCGCGATGACGTCGGCGAAGGCAGTGAGCTGCTCGGCGACGGCGTCAGTGCGGCCCGCCTCCGAAGCGACATCGAGGAGGGCGCGGGCGTAGCGGCGGGCGATCGACACGTTCACCATGGCGGTCGCGCCCTTAGCACGGGGATTTTTCCCGGGCAACGTCCCTGGCATCAGGGGGCCCTGTCTCCGGGCGCACGCCTGCTGGCCAGGAGCGTGGCGCGGGAAAGCGACGCTTATCGGCAGGCAGGCGCGGGAAGGGGGCTTGGCGAGCTGGCGCGAACACCCGTAGGGTGGTGTCCTCTCGGCCCCCCATGCACGACCCCGTCATCGGCATCGACCTGGGTACTACCAACAGCGCCGTGGCGACCGTGGAAGACGGACGCCCGCGCCTGATTCCCGCGCGCGCGGGTGGCCGGTTGACGCCGTCCACCCTGGGCGTGAACAAAGCTGGCGAGCGCGTGGTGGGCGTCGCGGCACAAGCCCTGGCCGAGGAGCATCCCGACTCCGTGGTCTGGGCCACCAAGCGTTTCCTGGGGCGTCGCTACACGCCAGAGCTGGTGCAGGAGGCGAAAGCGCTGGTGCCCTATCCGCTGGTGGCCGGGCCGTCAGGTGACGTGCGCGTGCGGCTGGCCGGGCGGGTGATGCCCGTCACGCAGGTGTCCGCGATGATTCTGGGCGAGCTGGCCCTGGACGCGCAGGCGCACTTCGGCCGGCCCGTCACCAAGTGCGTCATCACCGTCCCCGCCAACTTCGACGACAACCAACGCCAGGCCACGCGCGAGGCGGCCACCATCGCCGGGCTGGACGTGGTGCGGTTGGTGAACGAGCCCACCGCCGCGGCGCTGGCGTATGGCCTGTCGCGCGGCTTCGAGGGCAACGCGCTGGTGTTCGACCTGGGCGGTGGCACCTTCGATGTGTCCATCCTCGAGGTGAAGTCCGGCGTCTTCGAGGTGCGCGCCACGGGCGGAGATCCGAAGCTGGGCGGCGAGGACTTCGACCAGCGCATCGTGCAGTGGCTGCTGGCGCAGGTGGACGATGAGCTGCGCCATGTGGTGTCGCAGGACGCGCAGAGCCTGCGCCGCCTGAAGGTGGCCGCGGAGCAGGCCAAGCGCGAGCTCACCGAGAAGGAAGAGGCGTCCATCTACGTCGCCGGGCTGGGGGACCACTCGGCGCCCGGCAAGCGGATGGCGGAGCTGGAGACGGTGCTCACGCGCTCCTTCTTCGAAACGCTGTCCGAGCCGCTGTCGCGCCGCTGCCTCGAGGTCTGCGAGTCGGTGATGCACGAGGCGAAGATGGACCCGCACGCGGTGGACGTGGTGCTGCTGGTGGGCGGCATGACGCGGGTGCCGTTGGTGCGGCGGCTGGTGGCGGACTTCTTCGGCCGCGCGCCCTCCACGGACGTGCACCCGGACGAGGCCGTCGCGCTGGGCGCCGCGGTGCAGGCCGACGAGCTCATCCGCCAGTCCGGTCAGGCGCTGCTGCTGGACGTCGCCACCCAGAGCCTGGGCGTGGGCGTCATGGGCGGGCGCGTGAAGCGGCTCATCCCGAAGAACACCGGCGTGCCGGTGGTGGCGCGGGACATCTTCTTCCCCGGCAGCTCCGGCCAGCAGGAAGCGCGCATCCCCGTGTACCAGGGCGAGAGCGAGTTCCAGGACGAGAACTACAAGCTGGGCGAGGTGGTGCTGAAGCGCCTCCACGTCGCCGCGCGTGGAGACGTCCCGTTGGAGGTCGTCTTCGAGCTGTCCAGCGAGGCCATCCTGTCCGTCAAGGCCACCGACCTGACCACCGGCAACATGGAGGCGGTGCGGTTGGAGGCCCGTGCGGGGCTGCCCCAGGGCGAGGCGGAGAAGCTGGGCGCGGAGCAGGCCCACTACGCGCGCTCGCAGGGCGTGGTGGACGCGAAGCGCGCGGAGGAGCTGTTCCGCAAGCTGCTGGAGCGCGGAGAGAAGCTGGCGCGGCTGCTCCAGCGCAGCGCGCAGGAGAACCCCAGCCCGGAGGCGCAGGCCACGCTGGGCACGGTGCAGCGCCTCCTGGACGGCGGCCGCAGCGCCCTGGACGCCGGCAACGCGGCGCAGTGCGCCACCATCGCCAAGCAGCTCACGCGGTTGTTGTCCGGTCGCCAGGAGCCTCGCGCCTGAGCGTCCATCCCCGAACGGTGGCCCCGGGCGCCGGTGGCCTTGGCACCCCTTTCCACCTATCCGTGAACGCATGAGCCCTCCTCCCAACGCGCGTGACATCGTGTTCGTGGTGGATGACTCCCGCACCGCCCGGGAGGTGGTGCGCCTGCACCTGACACGGCTGGGCTGCGAGGCGGTGGCGCTGGAGGGTGGCGAGGCCTGCATGGCCGAGCTGGCCCGGCGCACCCCCGCGCTCATCCTGTTGGACCTGCGCATGGAGCGCATGCAGGGGGACGAGGTGTGCCGGCTGGTGAAGGCGCACCCGGCGGGGCGCAACGTGCCCGTCATCATGTTCACCTCCGGCGGCGAGCCCCACGAGGTGATGCACTGCTGGCGCGCGGGCGCCGATGACTTCCTGCCCAAGCCGGTGGCGCTGGGCGCGCTGGAGGCGAAGCTGGCCGCGGTGCGCCAGGCCCGGGAGCGTGCTCGCGAGGGGCCGCCGCGCGGTCGCCGCGTGCTGCTGGTGGAGGGCGGGCGGTTCCTGCACACCTTCCTGGGTGGCTCGCTGGAGCAGGAGGGCCTTCACGTCCTCTACGCGCGGGACATGGGCGACGCGGCGAACCTGGCGGTGGAACACGGCGCGCAGTTGGACGGCTTCGTGGTGGACGTGTCGCGCACGCCGCGCGAGGCGCTGGCCCTGGCCACCAGGCTCCATGACGCGCACCCGCGCAAGCCGCTGGTGCTGCTGTCGCGCGCGGAGGAGTCGCAGGAGGTGCTCGCCCGGGCGCAGGCGCTGGGCGGCGCGCCGCTCCTGGAGAAGCGTCACATGGGCGCGGACGAGCTGCTCGGCCGCGTGTTGGGGCGGCTGATGCCGGGCCACTCGCCGCTGCGCGCCGCCGAGCGCGTGCCCTTCTTCACGGTGGTGGAGTTCACCCCGCCCAACGGGGCGACGCTGTCGGGCTTCAGCCATGACGCGGGGCCGGGGGCGCTCTTCGTGCGCACCCTCACGCCGGCCCGCGAGGGCACCCGGCTGTCGTTGAAGGTGCTGCTCGCGGGACAGCGCGCGCCCTGCACCGCCGAGGCGACGGTGGCGTGGGCCAACCCGCCCCTGCCGCAAGGCACCTTCCGGTCCGCGGTGGGCATGGGCCTGCGGCTGGAGCAGATGGACCCGGTGCTCACCCAGCAGTTCGTCCGTTTCGTGCCCCGGGGCCTCGGTTTTCCGGCTCCAGGTTCTCCGCGCGCATCAGGTTTCTGAGAGGCGCCAGCGCCCGCAGCGGGCCGCGAGGCCCGGGTTTCCCAGGTGGACACTGCGCTGGCACGCGGGTGGCAAGGTGTCCCGGCCGCCGCTGGCGTGACACCGGTGTGGCCCGGGGCCGCCAGTGGGGCCGAAGTGCAAAGGGAGGGTCGAATGCGGCAGTGGAAACGCTGGAGCTGGGCCGGAGTCATGGCGGTGGTCGCTGCGGGGTGTGACGAGGGGAGCAAGCCGCTGTCCCCGGTCGACAACGAGCCCGTGCAGCGGGAGGCCCGGCTGGAGAGCTTCCCTGGCTGTGAGGCCCTGGAGCAGCACATCGAGGACACCGCGACGAAGCAGATGCGCGCGTCGCTGGAGACCTACAAGCAATACGCCGTCAGGGGGGGCTGGGGAGGGGAGGCGCCGCCCACGACGGGGGCGCCGATGCCGCAGGAGGACGATGCCGGAAACGGCGACCGGCCCACCGACTACACGGGCACCAACAACCAGGTGGCCGGCGTGCACGAGGCCGACTTCGTGCAGAACGACGGCACGCGCATCTTCGTGCTGTCGGGCCCCCGGCTCTACATCCACCGCTCGTGGCCCGCGGAGCAGCTCACGCGGACGGCCGCGCTGGAGGTGGAGGGCTGGCCGCGCGAGATGCTGCTGGACGCCGAGCGCAACCGGCTGGTCATCACCTCGGTGGTGGCCGAGGACCGGCCCGGGTCGACGACGGGGGGCCGCGGCGGCGCGGAAGTGCCGGTCATGGACTGCGCGGGCTTCGGCTGTGGCTACGCGTCCGGCAACACCGTGAAGGTGACGGTGGTGGACGTGGCGGACCTGGAAGCGCCGCGGGTGCTGGAGCAATTCTATCTGCCCGGTGGCTACCTCAGCGCCCGGCGCGTGGACAGCGCGGTGCGGCTGGTGTTCTCGGACGGGTTCCGCTGGCCGTCGGACGTGCGGCTCTACCCCGAGTATTCGCCGGGGATCTACAACAACCGGGACCGGCTGGTCGCGTACATCGACCTGCTCATCCAGCAGAACGAGCAGCGCATCCGCGCGCAGTCGCTGGAGCACTGGCTGCCCCGGGGGCGGCGCGTGACGGCGGACGGCGAGACGCAGCCGCTGTCGTATGACTGCACGTCGTTCTTCCGCACCAACGGGCCCACCGGGCTGGGCCTGGTGTCGGTGCTGTCGCTGAACCTGGACGCGGAGGATTCATCGCCGGGCCGGACCAGCGTGGTGGGCGTGCCGGGTGAGGTGTACGCGTCCCAGGACTCGCTCTACGTGGCGTCTCGCCACTGGTGGTGGTGGCCGGAGACAGGCCAGACGACGCACACGTACCTGCACAAGTTCGACATCCGCGACCCGGACCAGGCCACCTACGTGGGCAGCGGCACGGTGGAAGGCTACCTCATCAACCAGTTCGCCATGGACGAGCATGACGGCGTGCTGCGGGTGGCCACCACCGTGGAGCTCCCACCGGAGAACCCGGAGGACAACAACGGGGGCGATACCGTGTGGAGGGCCCCGGAGACGGTCAACCGCGTGGTGACGTTCCACGAGGAGGGCGGGCACCTGAAGGAGCTGGGCCGCAGCGTTGACCTGGCCCAGGGCGAGCGCATCTTCAGCGCGCGCTTCATGGGCACGCGGGGCTACGTGGTCACCTTCCGGCAGGTGGACCCGCTCTTCACCTTCGACCTGAGCGACCCGACGAATCCGCGCAAGGTGGGCGAGCTGAAGATTCCGGGCTTCTCCACGTACATCCACCCGCTGGGTGACACGCACCTGCTCACCTTCGGCGAGCACCGCAACGAGGACGGCACCTGGCAGGACCGCGCCCTGAAGCTGTCGCTCTTCGACGTGAGTGACCTGGCGAATCCGCGGGAGACCTTCACGCACCAGCTGGGCTCGATGAGCAGTCACAGCGAGGCGCTCAACGAGCACAAGGCCTTCACCTACTTCCCCGCCAGGGGACTGCTGGCGCTGCCCTTCACGGACTGGGATTACACGGCTTACGATTACTGGTCCGGCTTCCGCAGCGAGCTGCGCGTCTTCCGCGTGGACACGGCCACGGGCTTCGCGCCGGTGGGCACCGTCTCCATGCGGGACGTGTACCAGGCGTTCAACTTCCGGAACTGGAGCTGGTACTGGCAGCCCACGGTGCGCCGCAGCATCATGGCGGACGACTACGTCTACACCATCTCCGACGCGGGGGTTCGCGTGTCCCACGTGGCCAACCTCCAGACGCCGCTGGTCACCGCGCCCTTCCTGCCGCCGGCGCCCGCTCAGCCAGGGCCCTGGGCGCCGTGACGCGCGGGTGACGTGGGCCCGCCCCCTGGGACGTCGGGTGTCCCAGGGGGACGTGTCACGGCTGGGTGGACAGGTTCCCTGGTCAGGCGAGGCGCCTCGGCGCGTCGGACGTGGGCAGCGCATTCCCTTCCGGAAGGCGCTATAGGCGCACTCCCCATGTCCACCGCCGTGTTGCCAACGTCCTCCGTGAATACCCCCCGCACCGAGCTTCGGGAGCTGGCCCGGCTGGCGGTTCCCATCGCCATCGCTCAGGGCGGGCAGGCGCTCATGGGGCTGGTGGACACGCTGGTGGTGGGCCGCGCGGGGACAGCCTCGCTGGCGGCGGTGGGCCTGGGCAACGGCCTCTTCTTCGCCGTCAGCGCCTTCGGCATGGGCCTGATGATGGGCTTCGACCCGATGATGTCCCAGGCCATGGGCGCGCGGCACTTCACCCGGGCCCGGGGCCTGCTCTGGCAGGGCGGCTGGATGGCGCTCTTCGCGGGTTCGCTGCTGGGGGCGCTGCTGCTGCTGACGCCGCCGTTGTTGTTGATGGCGGGCATTGGCGAGGCCGAGGTGGCGGGTGCCCAGGACTACCTGGTGTGGCGGGCGCCCAGCATGCCGCTGATGCTGGCGTTCCTGATGGTGCGCTCGTACTGCCAGTCCACGGCCTATACGCGGCCGCTGGTGGTGGCCACGGTGACGGCCAACCTCTTCAACCTGGCCGCGGACGTGGCGCTGGTGTTTGGCGGTGAGGTGTTGCCGGCCGCTTTCGGGCCGCTGCGGGCCATCCCCGCCATGGGCGTGGCGGGCTCCGCGCTGGCGACGACGCTGTGCACCGCGGTGCAGTTGGGCGTGGTGGTGCTCGCGGTGCGGTCGCGGCCCCTGGCGGGCGCCGAGTCCTCCACGCGCATGCCCGTGTGGGAGGACCTGGGCCGGGCGGTGAAACTGGGCATCCCCATTGGACTCCACTTCGCCGCGGAGATTGGCGTGTTCGCGCTGGCTGGGGTGCTGGCGGCGGGCCTGGGGCCGGCGAGCGTGGGGGCGCACCAGATTGCCATCTCCTTCGCGAGCGTCACCTTCACGGTGGCGATGGGCATCGGCAACGCGGGCAGCGTCCGGGTGGGTTGGGCGGTGGGGGCTCGCAACGGGCGGCAGGCGAGGCTGAGCGGCTTCATGGCCTTCGCGGGAGGCGCGGGCTTCATGGCGCTGGGCGGGTTGCTGTTCGCGCTGTTCCCGACATCCCTGGCGAAACTGGCGGGCGCCCCCGAGGACGTGCTGCCGTTGGTGGTGCCGCTGCTGATGGTGAGCGCCGTCTTCCAGGTGTTCGACGGCGTGCAGGGCGTGGGCGCGGGCGTGCTGCGCGGCGCGGGCGACACGCGTTTCACCTTCGTGGCCAACATGGTGGGGCATTACGCCATTGGCCTTCCGCTGACGCTGCTGCTGGGCTTCAAGCTGGGCCTGGGCGTGCTGGGCATCTGGTGGGGGCTGTGCGCGGGCCTCATCGCCGTGGCCGTGGCGCTGCTGTGGCGCTTCAACCGGATGAGCGCGGGGACGCTGCGTCCGGTCGAAGCGTAGCGGGGCGCGGCGGCTACCACGGCAGGTACTGCTGAATCATCTGCCGCCACACGGGCCAGTCGTGCGTGCCGCCCTGCCACACGGCCAGGTGGTTGCCGATGTCCTTCTTCCACAGCAGGTTGGAGAGGTGCTCGTTGGAGGGGCGGCAGAAGTCGTGCTCGCCCACCGCCAGCACCATCTCCACGCGCTGGAGCGCGGCGAGCTGCGCGGGGTCCGTGAGGTTGGGCAGCCACTCCGTGCAGGAGTGGAAGTAGACGTCCGAGTCGTGGTGGCCGTCGAGGAACTCGTTCGTCTCGAACTTGCCCCCCATGGACAGCAGGCGCCGGAAGACGTGCGGGTGGCGCAGGCCGATGTTGTACGAGTGGAAGCCGCCGAAGCTGCACCCGGCCAGCGTGAGGCGTCCTGCGGTGCCGCGGCTCTTGAGCAGGGGCACCACCTCGTGGAGGAGGTAGTCCTCCCACTGCTGGTGGCGTCTGATGCGGTCCGCGGGGTGGATGGCGGTGTTGAACCAGGACTCCTCATCCACCGAGTCCGGGCACACCACGATGTACCGGCCGGACTGGACGCGGTCGGCGATGGCGCCGATGAGGCCGAAGTCCTCGGCCTGGAAGAAGCGGCCCTTGCTGGTCGGGAGCAGGAGCACGGGCTCGCCCGAGTGGCCGAAGATGAGCAGCTCCATGTCGCGGTGCAGCCGCTCGCTGTACCAGCGGTGGTATTCGCGGTTCATGGCGCGCAACTTAATCGCAATGCGTCAACGGCTGCGACTGGAGTGCAATGGCCGTCCGCCAGACTGCCGGGAGTGAACACCTGGGCGGATGTCTGACTTTGCCGAGTCGGCGGTTACCCGCCTGGGAGTTCGTTGCGGCTCCCACGGCCTTCCGGCGTGCCCGTCTGGGGGCATTCCCTGAATAGGTGTAAGGCTCTGGGGCACGGAACCCCCATGCCGGACCCCCGTTTCCATCGAAGCCGAATAACTCCCTTGTTGCTGGTCGCCGTCCTGCCGCTGGGCTGCGCGGGCAGCGCCACCGGCACCGTCGGCCGCCGCGATGCCTATGCCCTGGCGTCCTGCACAGACACCGTCTCGTGCTGCATCCAACGTAACCCTGGGGTGCCTGAGGCATGCGGCCTCACGGTGGGCGAGGCCGCCGCGCACATTGCGACCATGGACGCCGCGATGAACCGCGCGAATGAGAAGGCGAAAGAGGGCGACGACTCGGATGACGAATGGCGGAAGCACTGCACCGAGCAGTACGTGAGGTGCCGCGACCAGAATAAGCCTCGATGGATAGGAGACTGCTACGCCTGCTTTCGCTATTGCGAGGGGCAACGGGAGTGGCCCTTCCGCGATTGTCACCCCCGTTAGGAGAACGCCATGCCTACCCAGCGTGATTGGGACGCGGTCAAAGACCTGAGCCGCCGCATCACCGACCCGGTCCAACCGTTCCTGACCGCTGAAACGCGCGCTCTCATCCAGGCCACCGCGCTGGACGTGGGGATTTCGCCTGGAGACACGACGCGCGCGCTCCTGGATGACGCGAGCGCCGCCGTCCTGGTCAGGGAAATTGCAGCGCGCATCACTCAGGGGTCGCGCCGCTTGTCGCGAACGTTGGTTGAAGTGGACCGGCGCCGGGATGCCGGGGATGTGGATGAAGCCCGCAGGCTGCTCCAAGACGTGCTCGCCGTAGAGGTCGTGCCCCACTACGTGGAGATCTTGAACACGTACCTTCGGGCGCTGGATGACGAGGCGTGACGACCGCGGAGACGGGATTGGCACTGCGTCCTCGCCTCCAGTGAGCAGTGCGTAGAGCAGAGGGGGGCCGACGCCTGCTTCTATTGGCATGGCGGTGCGTGGCGGTTTCAACTGCCTGCTTGCTGGGCAAGGTGGTGGTGCCACAGTTCCTCCAACAGGAGGGGGCAGTCCAGCCGCAGGCCCGCGTTCAGCAGGAGGCAGAGGTCTTCGTCTGTTCCTCCATGGGAGAGCGCTGCGAGGGCCGCTTCGACCTCGGGAGCGACTGCCGATGGGCGCCTGAGGGCCTTGAGGGCGTCGTCCCCTGACGTGGCGGCACTGGCGAGCACCTGAGCGAACACGTCCCTACTGGCGCCTCCGTCCAGTCGGCCGAGCCACCGGAGGGCGTTGGCCTTCCGGAGGGCGTTGGCCTTCACGTCTTCGGACGGCGCTTCCGTGGCCATCTGGCGGAGCAGTGTCAGCCATTCGCGCTGTCCTTGCTGGACCAGCCCTGCGGCGGCGGGGATGCGGATTGCGGGAGAGGGCTCGTGGACCAGGGCGCGGAGCGTGTCTGTCCAGGCCGGGCCGGATTCGCCGAGCGCGACCAGACCGGAGACCGCGAGTCCGCGCATCTGCTCGTTCGCGCCGTGCAGCGCCGACAGGAGCAGGGGGCGGTCCCCTGCGGTCGGTGTAGGGGCCACGGCATGCCGGAGGACCGTGTTGATGGGTGACGTGTTGCCGGGATATCGCCCCGCAGCGAGCGCCCAGCGGACGGCGGCGGAGCGGTCATGGTCCGACAGGTGCTCGAGCAAGTCGCTCCGGACCTCCGAGGCCATGACGGCATCGCAGAGGAAGGGGTACAGCACGCGGCGCCGGGCCACGTCCCACTCGAACAGCAGGTCCTTGGCCCAGGCGTATGCATGCGGCTGCTTCACCAGGATGCAGGGCACCCTGAAGGCCATGCTCTCTCCGCGCATGGCTCGCTCGATGCGGAGCAGCAGGCGTTCCTCGCCCCAGTGTGCAATCAAGTCGGGTAGGGGAAGCAACAGCGCCTCCGCGGCGCGCTGATGGAGTCCCGGGGTGGTGCGTGTGATTCGAGCCAGCTCGTCACGGGAGAAGCCCCAGTCCACGCGCATCACATCCCAATCAGGGTCCTCGGCGCTCATCTCCTGGGTCCACTCCGTGACGAGACGCCAGGCTTCAGGCCGCTCCCTCCATGAGAGCGCGACGCAGAGGTTGAGCCGTTGGCAAGAGTCCACTTGCTCCTCGTGGAGGAGGTGACGGTCAGCGTGGTACCAGCGCACGAAGAGCCACTCCAACAAGGCGGGCGGTTGTGTGACGACACTCCAGGAGAGGATGGGGAAAAGCGTGGAGCTTCCGTTGAGCCGGGATACGGGCGCGCCTGTCGGCCGGGAACGCTTCGGAGACTGTGGCGCGCTGGGATTTCGACGTTGCGCGACGAGCAGGTAGGCGCGGAGCCCGGGAGAGAGTCGAAGGAGGGCCTCCTCCATGGCGGGTCCGAAGGACGCGAGCCGTGCGAAGGAGAGCAACTGGATGACGACGAAGCCCGGGCCGTTGCGGTCGCGTGACTCCGCGTCGAGCTGGAGGAACTCCTGTTCCGAGAGTTCGAGGCCGTGTTTCGCACCGGCGCGCAGCGCGAGGCCCCGGAGGTAGAAGTCTTCGTTCGGATTGAGCAGGAGCTCGCGGAAGAGCGGGAGCTGCTCGATGCCGCCGAAGCTGCCGAGCATCCAGACGATGCGCCGCCGCGTGTCGATGCTTTCGGGCGGCGTCGCGTTCAGGAGGGAAAGCAACTGCGCGCAGATGCTCTCGCGCGAGGACCACACCAGACTGGGAAGCGAGGTCAATTCAGACGCCGAGTTGGGCCCGGCTGGCGAGACCGGCTGCGAACACGCAGGAAGTGCCAATCAGACTAACGATGGCGCTCCCTGTAGGCAATCCCACGCCTTGGGGGATGACTCGCGCGGACAGGTCGATGGCGTGCGTCAGTCTGCCCCGCAGTCTCCACTCCCGGACATACCACCCTGGAGGGAGAGCGTATCCGGAACATCCGTAGGACAAGGCTCCTTGTGCCTGTCGTTCGACGGAAACCAGAATCCGAGCACACGCAGCCGCAGGTGAGCGCGAGAGCGTGCGCAGTGGGGGGAGTGTCATGACGAAGGACCCTGAGCGTCCTGCGAAGCCTACTGGGCCACGCGTGGTCACGGATGCGCCTCTGGCTCACGTCGCGGAGGATGGACGGCCTCACCTGCTGAGCGAGCATCTGGAGGCCGTGGGGCAATGGGCCGCTCGGTTGGCGCCGAGAGAGGACCTGCGCGCACCCGCGCTGGCCGTGGGGCGTTGGCATGACCTGGGCAAGTACACCCGGGACTTCCAGATACGCATCCGCAAGGAGAACGGCTTCGAGGCGCACCTGGAGAAGGAGGGGGCGCTGGAGCGGGACCACTCGACGGCCGGAGCACTCTGGGCGCTGATCCGGAACCGGCGTCTGGTGCCACTGGCCATGGCGATTGCCGGACACCACTCGGGCCTACCCGACGCGTCGAACTTCAGGACGCGCGTGGGGCGAAAGGAGAAGCAGGAGTTGCTCGCCGATGCGCGGGCTCGCTGTGATGCCCTCGCTTTGCTGGAGGGGCCACTGGGCTTCTCTCCGGAGGCGCTCGACAAGCTCGAACTGCGCCAAGTGGAACTCTGGACGCGGATGCTCTTCTCCGTCCTTTGTGACGCGGACTTCCTGGACACGGAAGCCTTCTTCGATGCGAACCGGAGTGCGGCACGCGAAGTGCCGGTGTCGCTGGCCCAGCTCGCCGAGCGTCTTCGTGACTTCCTGGGGGAGAAGCAGCGTGGTGCTCCGGACACGGAGGTGAACCGGGTGCGCTGCGAGGTGCTCGCCGCCGCTGTGGCGGCCGCGGCTCAACAGCCCGGTGTCTTCAGCCTCACGGTGCCCACGGGAGGAGGGAAGACGCTGACGTCCATGGCCTTCGCGCTCGAACACGCGCGGACGCATGGGCTTCAGCGCGTCATCGTCGCCATCCCCTACACCTCCATCATTGAGCAGAGCGCGGAGGCATACCGCCAGGCCTTCCAGGGGCTGGAGCATGCCGTCATCGAGCATCACTCCGCTGTCGACCCCGACAAGGAGACGCCGCTCAACCGCGTGGCCAGTGAGAACTGGGATGCGCCTGTCATCGTTACGACCACGGTGCAGCTCCTGGAGAGCCTCTTCGCTCACCGCCCGTCGGCGTGCCGCAAGCTGCACCGGGTGGCCCGGAGCGTCATCGTGCTCGACGAGGCACAGACGCTGCCCGCCTCGCTCCTGGAGCCCATCCTGGATGGATTGGGCGCGTTGGTGAAGGACTACGGATGCTCCGTGGTCATCTGCACCGCCACGCAGCCGGCGCTGGGCCGTCGCCCGGACTTCCCAGAGGGATTTGAGTCGGTGCGTGAAATCGTTCCGGCCTCGGTGCGAGCCTTCGAGCGGCTGCGCCGTGTGCGCGTGCGCTGGCCCGCCTCAGGTCGGAAGCTTCCCTATGCCGAGCTGGCTGACGCTGTCGCGGCCGAGCGGGACGTGCTCGCGGTGGTCCACCTGCGGGCCGACGCACGGCGGCTCTGCGAGCTCGTGGATGAACGGCTGGGGCACGAGGGGACGCTGCACCTGTCCGCGCTGATGTGCCCGGAGCATCGCTCGCAGGTGCTCGCGGACATCAAGGCTCGAAAACGACGAGGCGAGCCTGTGCGGTTGGTGGCCACCCAACTCGTCGAGGCCGGCGTGGACCTGGACTTCCGTGTCGTCTACCGAGGCTTGGGGGGACTGGATGCGCTGGCTCAGGCTGCTGGCCGGTGCAACCGGGAAGGACTGATGGAGGGCCTGGGCGAGCTGCGCGTCTACGAGCCAGAGACCCAGCCGCCCAGAGGCGTTCCTCGCGCCGCCCAGGACGTCACGCGCGGCCTGCTCGCGCAGTCACCGGACCTGGACCTGTTCTCGCCCGAGGGCTTCCAGCGCTACTTCGCCAGGCTCTACGCCACACGCCACAGGGACGAGAAGGGCATCCAGGCGCTGCGGAAGGACTTCCAGTTCGAAGAGGTCTCCAAGGCGTTCAAGCTCGTCGAGGACGACTGGAGCGCTTCGCTGGTGGTGCCCTACGCGGGCCATGAACCGCTGGTGAATGCACTGCGCGAGCGAGGCCCGTCACGAGAGCGGCTGCGCGCACTGCAACGCTTCACGGTGACTGTGCCCCGCAAGCTCCGGGATGCCTGGGTGGCGCGCGAGTTGGCGCGGCTCGCGGCGGAGACGGTGGTGTACCTGGGGCCGGAGCACGCGTCCGCATACCACAAGCGTTTCGGCCTGCTTCCGGACCACGTCGGCATCTTCGACCCGTCCTTTCTCATTCCCGCTTGAGACCCGCTTCAGGAGGTGTGGATGACAGCAACGCCAGGCAGACGTTTTCGCGTGAGGGCGCGGGGGCCCGTGGCCTGTTTCACGCGGCCCGAGATGAAGGCCGAGCGCGTCAGCTACGAGGTGATGACGCCCTCGGCGGCACGAGGGGTGCTGGAGGCCATCCTGTGGAAGCCGGCCATTCGTTGGCACATCCATGAAATCGCCGTCCTCGAGCCGGTGCGGTGGACCAGCTTCCGCCGCAACGAGGTCAACAGCCGGGCCACGGTGGGCAAGTTCGACTACGCGGCGGACGAGGACCGGGCTCAGCGCAACACCGTGGCGCTGCGGGACGTGGACTACGTCATCACCGCGTCCTTCACCTTGGTGCCGGGCAAGGCAGGCCCCGAGGACAACACGCGCAAGTTCGAGGACATGTTCGAGCGGCGTCTGAAGCAGGGCCAGTTCTTCCACGCGCCCTATCTGGGATGCCGTGAGTTCGCCGCACGCGTCGAGCCCGCGGAGGACGGCCTGAGGCCGCATGAGTCGGGTCAGGGACGGAGGCCGCTGGGCCTCATGTTCTACGACTTCGTCTTCGACGTTCCAGGGGAGCCGGTGCGCCCTGAGTTCTTCCAGGCGTTCCTGGAGGACGGTGTGTTGCGCGTGCCGCCTCGAGCGCAGGTGCTGGGAGGAGGTGCTCCATGATGCTGACGGCCTTGAATGACTTCGCGCGCGAGCGCGGGCTCACGGATGACCCGCTGTACGAGGTCAAACCCGTGGACTTCTTCATCCGCATCAGCGCGAAGGGGAAGTTCATCAAGCTGGAGTCTCTGGCGGGGGAGGACGGGCGCGGCAAGCCGATGCCGGTTCCTCGATTGCCGCAGCGCTCGGTGAACATCGCGGCGGGTTTCTTCGCGGACAACCCGAAGTACGTCCTCGCCTACGAGAAGGACGCGCCCAAGGCGAAAGCGGGCGGCGGGGAGAAGCGCCTTGCCCGATTGGAAGCCTTCTTGAAGCCGGTGCGCGAGGTCGCCGCGGAGACGAAGGACGCGGAGGTCCGGGCCGTGGAAGCCTTCCTGAAGAGTGACGCCGAGCGGAGCAAGGCGTTGGCGGACCGCGATGCCGAGGAGTGGACGGGCTCCGAGATGCTCGCCTTCGTCGTTGGCGAGGCCACGACGCCCGTGCACCAGAGCCCTGTCGTGCGTGGCTGCTGGGAGCGGCGCTCGGGTGAGCAGCGCGCACAGGGGAGAAAAGCGCTGTGTCTGGTGACAGGCCGGGAAGGCGTGGTGGCTGTCACCCACCCCAAGTTGAAGAACATCCCGGAAGCCCAGTCGTCAGGGGCGGCGCTGGTGTCCTTCAACGCGTCCGCGTTCTCGTCGCATGGGCTGGAGCAGGGCGACAACGCACCCATCTCCGAAGAAGCGGCGCTGGGCTACGTGTTGGCCCTCAACGACATGCTTCGGAGGACGGAGCAGCGTCGTTTCCGGCAAGGCATCCAGTTGGCGGATGGCTCGGTGATGGTGTTCTGGACACGTGCCTCCTCGTCGGAAGAGAGCTTCCTGCTGTCCCTCCTGGACCCGACGGAGGATGACCTCAAGCGTTTCGTTGAGTCTCCGTTCAAGGGAGTCGAGCCCGGTGAGCTGGACGACCGGGCCTTCTATGCCGTGACGCTTGCGGGCAACGCGGGCCGCGTCGCGGTGCGCGATTGGTTTGAGTCTCGCGTGGGCGAGGTGAAGCAGAACATCCGGCGCTATTTCGACGACCTGCGCATCGGCACCACACCTGCGGGGCCGATTCCCGTTTATCGCCTGCTCAAGGCCGTGGAGGCCCCCTCTGGGCGTGGCCTGTCGCCGGATATCGCCACGCGGATGCTGGGCGCGGCGCTCCGCGGCCAGCCCTTCCCGCGCCAGCTCCTGGTGGCCGCGCTGGACAGGTTGCGGCTGCCACCCTCTGACGAACGGTTCGAGCGCGAGCAGCTGCGGCTCCGCGTCGCGCTCATCAAGGCCACCCTGCTGCGACTCCCTCGAAGTGGACCCACTCCCCTGGAGGTCACTGTGTCATTGGACAAGAACAACGACGCTCAGCCCTATGTGCTCGGCCGCCTCTTCGCCGTGCTGGAGCGGTTGCAGGGTGCGGCGCTGAAGGACCTCAACGCCACCATCCGCGACCGCTACTTCGGCGCCGCGTCTCGAAATCCCGTCACCGTCTTTCCCCGGCTGATTCAGCTCTCTGTACACCACGCCTCCAAGGCAGGGGAGAGCGCAAGGTGGCTGGAGCGGACGAAGGGGGAGGTGATGGGGCTGCTGCCGTCCCAATCGCCGTTCCCGTCCGTGCTCGACCTGGAGGGCCAGGGGCTCTTCGCCGTTGGCTACTACCACCAGCGCGAAGCGTTCTTCACGAAGCGCGAGGCCACCGCGACTTCGGCTGAAGCGGAAGCGTCCTCCACCTGAAGCCTCACTGTCTTCACTCCAATCCCAGAGAAAGCGCCATGACCGACCTCAAGCAGCGTCACGACTTCGTCCTGTTCTTCGACGTGTTGGATGGAAACCCGAATGGAGATCCCGATGCTGGCAACCTGCCGCGCATCGATGCGGAGACGGGCCACGGACTGGTGACCGACGTCAGCCTGAAGCGGAAGGTGCGCAACTTCGTCCTGCTCACCCAAGAGGGAAAGCCCGGGCTGGACATCTTCGTGAAGGAGAAGGCGGTCCTGAACCAGCGCATCACGGACGCGTACAAGGGTTTGAAGATCGACCTGAACGAGAAGCCAGCCCGCGCCGAGGATGGGAAGAAGCGGAACGAGAAAGGCATCGCCCAGGGCTCCGAGGTGGACAAGGGCCGTGCGTGGATGTGCAAGACGTTCTTCGACGTCCGCACCTTTGGTGCCGTCATGTCCACCGGCGCCAACGCAGGGCAGGTCCGGGGGCCGGTGCAGCTCACCTTCGCGCGCTCGGTGGACCGCATCGTGTCGCAGGAGCACTCCATCACGCGGATGGCGGTGGCGACAGAGGCGGAGGCCGAGAAGCAGGGCGGTGACAACCGCACCATGGGGCGGAAGAACACCGTACCCTACGGGCTCTACCGCGCGCATGGCTTCGTCTCGCCGCACCTGGCGAAGCAGACGGGTTTTGGCACGGAGGACCTGGAGATGCTCTTCCAGGCCTTCACGCACATGTTCGAGCTGGACCGCAGCGCCGCGCGGGGGCTCATGTCCATGCGGAAGGTGGTGGTCTTCAAGCATGGCTCGGAGCTGGGGAACGCGCCGGCGCATGCGTTGTTCGACCGGGTCCATGCGACGAGGGGCCAGCCAGAGAAGCCAGCGCGGAGCTTCGCGGACTACACGGTGCGCGTGGACAAGGCGGGGCTGCCCAAGGGAATCGAGGTGCTGGAGTTGGTGGGATGAGCACGGACCGCGAGACGTGGGTGGCGCTGTCCGCGCTCCAGCACCTGCTGTACTGCGAGCGGCAGGCGGCGCTCATCCACGTCGAGCGGCAGTGGCGGGAGGACGTCAACACGGCGTCCGGACGGCTGCTCCACGAACGCGTGGACCTGCCGGGGCATGACGCGCGGCCGGGGCGGCGGGTGGAGCGCGCCGTCCTGCTCGGCTCCCACAGACTGCGGGTCTCGGGCCGCGCGGACATGGTCGAGTACCTGCGGGACGCGGCGGTGGATTCGGGCTGGAGGCCCTTCCCGGTGGAGGTGAAGCGGGGGCGGCACAAGGCGCTGGAGGCGGACCGGGTGCAGCTCTGCGCCCAGGCATTGTGCCTGGAGGAGATGCACGGCGCGGAGGTGCTCGAAGGGGCGCTCTTCTATGGCACGCAGCACCGGCGTGAGCCGGTGTTTTTCGACGCGCGGCTGCGCCAGCGCACCGAAGAGGCCATTGAGCGAATGCACGCGCTGCTGCGGCTTCAGGAGGTGCCTGCCGTGGCTCGGGCGCCTCGGTGTGACGGGTGCTCACTGGAGCCGTTGTGCCTTCCACGGGTGACCGCGGGGCAGCGGAGCGTTCAGGACTACCTGGCGCGGTGGGTGGAAGAGGAAGGTTGATCGGAGGAACGCATGACGACTGCGCTGAACACGCTGTTCATCACCGCCGAGGGCACGCGCCTCAACAAGGAGGGCGAGTGCGTGGTGGTGACGGTCCAGGAGCAGAAGAAAGCCGAGGTGCCGTTGCGGCACCTGCGCTCGGTGGTCTGCCTTGCTCGGGCGTGGTTGACGCCGGAGTTGATGGAGAGCTGCCTGGAGGCGGGCATCCACGTCTCCTTCTTCGGCATGACGGGGCGCTTCCTGGCGCGGGTGGAGGGCGTGCCCGGAGGCAACGTGCTGCTCCGGCGGCAGCAATACCGAGCCGCGGATGACCAGGGGCGATCGTTGGCCATCTCCCGGGCGCTCGTGACGGGGAAGCTGGGCAACGCGCGGCGGTTCGTGCTGCATGCGAAGCGTGACGCGATGCCCGAGCGGCAGGAGGTCCTGGCGGAGGCTGCGCGGCGCTTGTCGGAGCATCTCCGGGCGGTGTCGCGGGCGGAGGACCTGGAGCAGGTCCGGGGATTGGAGGGCATCGCGGCGCGTGACTACTTCGAGTCCTTTCCCTCCTTGTTGAAGAAGGGAGCCAGTGGCTTCGAGTTCGATGGTCGCAACCGCCGGCCTCCGAGGAACCCGCTCAACGCGATGCTCTCGTTCGGGTATGCGTTGCTCGCGCAGGACTGCGCGGGAGCACTGGCGGGCGTCGGGTTGGACCCTGCCGTGGGCTTCCTGCACGAGGACCGCCCAGGGCGCTTGTCGCTGGCGCTGGACCTGATGGAGGAGTTCCGCGCGCCCGTGGTGGACCGGCTGGTCTTCTCGCTGGTGAATCGAGGGCAACTGAGGCCTGGGGACTTTCGCACCGAGGCCGCAGGCGCGGTGCTGCTCAAGGACGATGCGCGCAAGACGTTCCTGGTGGCGTACCAGGAGGCGAAGCAGGTGGGCGTGAGGCATGCGTTCCTGGGGCAGGAGACGACCTGGGGCATGGCGCCTCACCTGCAAGCGTTGTTGCTGGCGCGCCACATCCGAGGCGAGCTGGATGGCTACCCTCCCTTCGCGATGCGCTGATGCGTAGATTGACGGTATTGATTTGCTACGACGTGCGGGTGTCGGACCCCCAGGGGCCGCGACGGCTGCGCAAGATTGCTCGGGCCTGCAGGGACCATGGCGTGCGGGTGCAGTACTCCGTCTTCGAATGCGTGTTGGAGCCCAAGGATTGGGTCGTCCTTCGGACTCGCCTGCTGGCGGCATTTGATTCGGAAGGCGACAGCCTTCGGTTCTATTTCCTGTCGGAAGATGACGCGCGGAAGACGGAGCACCATGGCGCCAGGGCACCCCTGGACGTCGAGGGGCCGTTGGTCCTGTAGTCGCCCGCGAACCGCTCCCGGTGGCGGCTTCGCCGAGGGTTCGCGCTCTTTGAAATCCCGAATAGATTCAAAGGGTTGGGTGATGCGGCGTCATGAGAAACCGGGCGGTTTCATGGCGCGGTCGGTGGGTTCGCGAAATGCGGCCGGATTCCGCAGGAAGATCGGTATGTTGGCAGGGCAGAGTCGCTCCTCGTGAACGCGGGGAGCGTGGGTTGAAACCTCCTGGTGCGTGGGCGCCGCCCAAGAGCATCGTCGCTCCTCGTGAACGCGGGGAGCGTGGGTTGAAACGACCGCCCAGCGAGGTACAGCGCTCGCTGAGCGGCTGTCGCTCCTCGTGAACGCGGGGAGCGTGGGTTGAAACCGGCCCTTGCGGCCGGCTCGGTCGTGATGGGTGGTCGCTCCTCGTGAACGCGGGGAGCGTGGGTTGAAACCGGCACGCGTCATCGTCGCAGTGGACACGTGGCCGCGTCGCTCCTCGTGAACGCGGGGAGCGTGGGTTGAAACCACATCCGTTAGCTTCGTCAGGTCCATGTCTTCCCCGTCGCTCCTCGTGAACGCGGGGAGCGTGGGTTGAAACGTCGTCATGGAAGGCACCTCGGGCACAGCGAGAAGGTCGCTCCTCGTGAACGCGGGGAGCGTGGGTTGAAACGCATGAGCGAGGTCGCGAGC
>JBKGHI010000105.1:0-26904 GCA_046520405.1 Myxococcus sp. 1LA | reverse complement strand
GCCCCAGGCCCACACCGTGCCATCGCCACGCAGCGCCAGCGAATGCCAGGCGCCCGTGGACACGGCCACCACGCCCGTCAGGCCACGCACCACGACGGGCGCGGCGCGGCGCTCGGTGGTGCCGTCCCCGAGCTGGCCCTGCGCGTTGTCCCCCCAGGCCTGCACGGTGCCATCCGCCAGCAGCGCCACCGCATGCTGGGCCCAGGCGCGCACGAAGCGCACCGGCTGGCGAAGCTTGGACGCCTCGATTCGCACCTGCACCGGCGTCATCCGCGGGCCCGTCTTTCCATCGCCGAGCTGACCGTACTCATTGCTGCCCCAGGCGTGGGCGCCGCCGTCGCGGAACATGGCCACGGAGTGCTGCTCGCCCGCGGCCACCGCCTCCACGTCGCGCAGCTCCTTCACCTGCCGGGGCCACATCCACGTGGGCACCGACGAGCCATCTCCCAATTGCCCCAGCGTGTTGTCGCCCCACGTCCACACCGTGCCGTCATCGCCCAGCGCCACCACGTGGTGCGCGCCCGCGGACATGGCCCGGACGTGCTTCACGGACGCCACCTGCTTGGGCACGCGCTGCGCGTGGTTGGTGCCGTCACCCAACTGACCGGACGGGTTCGCGCCCCAGGCCCACGCGGTGCCGTCCTGGCCCACCGCCAGCGAGAAGGCACGCCCCGCGGAAACGGAAGCCACGCCCTCCAGCCCCCTCACACGCACGGGCGTCGGACTCGACGTGGTGCCGCCATCGCCCAACTGGCCGTGGGTGTTGGCGCCCCAGGCCCACAGCGCGCCGTCCTCGCTCGCCGCCAGGCCGTGCGTCTCCCCCAGGGCCACGGACAAGATGCCCGAGGGGAGCTTGAGCGGGCCCGGCACGGAGCGGTCCGTCGTGGAGCTGTCGCCCAACTGGCCATGGGTGTTCGCGCCCCAGCCCCACACGGAGCCATCCGCGAGCAGCGCCAGCGACGACTCTCCGCCCGCCGCCACCGCCACGGCGCCCTGGAGCCCGTTCACCTGCTCGGGCATCGCGCGCGAAAGCGTGCCGCCATCGCCCAACTGGCCCCGAGTGTTCGCGCCCCAGGCCCAGACGGAGCCGTCACACGCCAGCGCCAGGGAGTGCTGCACTCCGCTGGCGACGGAGCGGACGCAGGGCACACCGCGGACGGACACGGGCCCGGCGCGGTGGATGGTGGTGCCGTCTCCCAACTGGCCCGAGGCATTCTCTCCCCAGGCCAGCACGGTGCCATCGGCGCGGACCATCAAGGAGTGCGCGCGGCCGACGGACAACCGGTCCACGCGGCCCAGGCCACGCACCTGCACCGGGTGCGAGCTCCAGCCCGCGGCGCCCAGGCCCAACTGGCCGAAGCGGTTGTAACCCCACCCGCGCAGCGTTCCATCCGCGTGCAGCGCGAGCACGTGCAGGTGGCTGGGGTGCAGCGCCTGGATGCCCGACAGGCCCGGGATGACGGCCGGTCGCACACGCGACGTGAGCGTGCCATCACCGAGCTGCCCGTAGCCGTTGGAGCCCCATGCGCGCACCGTGCCGTCGCCGTGTAGCGCCAGGGAGTGGGAGCGGCCACCGCTGACGGCGGTGATGCCCGTCAGCCCCGGCACCTGCACGGGGCGGAAGCGGTCGGTCCACGTGCCGTCACCGAGCTGCCCCTCTCCGTTGTCTCCCCACGCCCACACCGTGCCGTCACCGCGCACGGCCAGCGCATGCGCGGAGCCCGCCGCCACGCGGGTGACGTTCGCCAATCCCTCCACTCGCACCGGCAGCAGGCGCTGCACGCCGCCGCCATCGCCCACCTGTCCCTCGAAGCCCTCGCCCCACGTCCACACGGTGCCGTCGCTGCGCAGCGCCATGGAGAAGTACGTCCCGGCCGCCACCGCCACCACCGAGTTGAGCCCGGCAACGCGCACCGGCGTCAGCCGGTCCACCGTCGTGCCATCCCCGAGCTGCCCCAGCGCGTTGTAGCCCCAGGCCCACACACTGCCGTCGCTGCCCAGCGCCAGCGTGTGACTGCCGCCCGTGGCGACCGCCGCCACCGACTTCAGGCCCGGCACGGCGGCGGGACGGAGGCGATCGCGCGTGGAGCCATCGCCCAACTGGCCGGCGGCGTTGCGCCCCCAGGCCCACACGGTTCCATCCGCGTCCACGGCGAGCGAGTGGTGCCCGGACGCGGCGACGCTGTGAATGCCGCTGAGCCCCTCCACGCGCACCGCGGCGTGGCGCTCGGCGGTGGTGCCATCTCCGAGCTGCCCGTAGGTGTTGCGGCCCCAGGACCAGACGGAGCCATCGCCCACCGCCGCCAGGGAGTGGAAGCTGCCCGCCGCCATCGATGCCACGTCCACCAGCCGCATCAACGACACCGGCACCACGTGGCGCTCGGAGCCGCCATGGCCGAGCTGCCCCGCGAGGCCGCCGCCCCATGCCCAGAGCGTGCCGTCACCGCGCAGGCCAGCGCGTGCTGCGCGCCGCCCACCACCGACGTCACGGACCTCAGCCCGGGCACCTCGCCGGGCGTGGCACGGTCGGACGTGCCGCTGTCGCCGAGCTGCCCGGAGCCATTGGCGCCCCAGGCGAGCACGGTGCCCGCTTCGAGCAGCGCCAGCGAGCTCGCGTCCAGCGACGCGACGGCCTTCACGCGCTCCAGGCCAGGCACCCGCGCGGGCAGGGCGCGGTCGTTCCAACTGCCGTCACCGAGTTGCCCGGAGCCATTGCTGCCCCACGTCCACACGCCCCCGTCCTTGTCCAAGGCCAGCGCGTGATAGGTGCCCGCCGTCACCGTGGTGATGCCACTGATATGGGCAACCTCCACGGGCGCCAGCCGCTGGGTGAAGGTGCCGTCGCCGAGCTGCCCGGAGCTGTTCGAGCCCCACGCGCGCACCGTGCCGTCATCCATCACGGCCAGGGTGAAGTCGAAGCCCGCGGCGAGCGCCACCACGCCCTCCAGGTCCGGAACGGGCTCGGGACTGAGGCCCGGCTTCGTGTGGCCCCGGCCGAGCTGTCCGTGGAAGTTCGTACCCCACGCCCACACGGTGCCGTCACCGCGCAACGCCAGCGAGTGGAAGTCACCCGCGGCCACCGCCACCACGTCGGACAGGCCGGCGACCTGCATCGGCGTCACACGGTCGGTGGTGGTGCCATCCCCCAGTTGCCCGGAGCTGTTGCCGCCCCACGCCCACACCGTGCCCTGCTCGTCCAAGGCGAGCGAGTGCGCTTCACCGGACACCACCGACACGATGCCGCGCGGCGAAGGCAACGGCGCGGGCGCCAGCCGCTGCAGGGTCGCCGACTCCCCGCCCAACTGGCCGGAGGCATTGCCGCCCCAGGCCCACACCGTGCCCGCGGGAGACAGGTACAGCGAATGCTGCGCGCCCGCGGCGATGCGCATGAGCGGCGCCGTGGCGGTGATGCGCTGGGCGCGCGCGGCACGGGGCGCCTCGAGCGCGGCGAGCTCCCCTGTGGGCTCGCAGCCAGTCAGCAACAGGGCGCTCACCAGGAACGTCACCAGGCGGCGCGTTCCCGCGAACATGTCAGGGGGCATGGGGGTCTCCTCGGGGGTGGATGCGCGTCAGCCAGGCGGTTCGCCGTCACACGCGCGGCGCCCCTTCAGTGGCTTTCCGGCAGGCCGGTGTATACGGCCAACACGCTGTTACTTGTATCGCGAGAACAGCTCAGGCGCTCACCTGGCTGCATGCTGCAATCGCATGCGACGCAGGTTCGGGTCGCGATTGCCCCAGCCTCGAACACCGAGCGCGGATTGATGCGATGTCCGTGTACGTGGTGTTCACATTTCTTCACGCGGATTGCATTGCAGCGCAGCGCGCAAAGGCCAGGATGGCGCACTGCATGGACACCGCGCGCTTCCTGCTCTTCGCCCTCGTCACCGGCCTCGTCACGGTGGGCGTTCACATCTACCTGTACCGCCGCCTCTTCGTGGCCACGTTCGAGCACCGCGCGTGGCGGCGCGTGGGCGCGGGCTTGATGACGGTGCTGGGCACACTGCTGGTGCTGTCGTGGTCCGTGACGCGCTTCCTGCCCATGGACTCCACCTTCGCCGTGGCCACGGCAGTGTGGACGTGGATGGGCGCGGTCATCTACCTGCTGCTCGCACTCGGCGTGGTGGCGCTGGTGCGCAAGGTGGCCGCGCGGCTGCGGGGCTCGCGCGGGGAGACGGCGGCGGTGGCGGACGCGCGGGTCGTCAGTACGACGGCCTCGGTGTCCCACGCACAGGATGGCGGCACGATGGCGGCGACGGGCACGGAGTCCGTGTCGGTGACTCCGCAGGCTTTGGGGACAAGTGGACACAGCGCGGCGGCGCCGCACGCCGAAGCGGCTCCGGTTGCCATGGTGGCGGCGGCCGGTGGTGCCACGGCTCCGGCGCAGGTGGCCACGGCCGCAGGTTCCGGCGGAGCCACGCCCGAGGCTCCGGTGGATGCGGGGCGTCGTCGCTTCCTTGCTCGGGCGACAGCCGGCGGAGCGGTGCTGGCTTCCGGTGGCGTGACGGGCTTCGGGATGTGGAACGCCTTCCACCCGCCAGTGGTGAACGAGGTGGCGGTGAAACTGCCGGGGCTGCCCAAGGCGTTGGATGGCTTCAGCATCGTCCACCTGAGCGACATCCACGTGGGCCCAGTCATCCGGCGTCAGTTCATGGATGAGCTGGTGCGCCGCTGCAACGCGCTGCGTCCGGACTTGATGTGCATCACTGGAGACCTGGTGGACGGCCACGTCGCGTCGCTGGGCCCGGCGGTGTCGGCGCTGTCCGAGCTGCAGTCACGCCACGGCACCTACTTCGTCACGGGAAACCACGAGTATTACTGGAGCGACGCTGCCTGGGCGGAGGCACTGGAAGGCATGGGGGTCCACGTGCTGCGCAACCGCCACGTACGCATTGGTGACGCGGCCGCGTCGTTCGACCTGGTGGGCGTGGACGACTGGTCGGCGGGCAAGATGGGGTTCGCGCAGGGCTACGATTTGGCGGCGGCGACGGCGGGCAGGGATTCCGACCGGGCCTCGGTGCTGCTCGCGCATCAGCCGTCGAACTGGAAGGTGGCGGCACAGCAGGGAATGGGCTTGCAGCTCTCCGGGCACACCCACGGGGGACAGTTCTTCCCATTCACGTTGGCGGTCTCCGCCATCTGGGAGCATGACGCAGGGTTGTTCACCGAAGGAGACCGGCATCTGTATGTCAGCCGGGGAACAGGCTTCTGGGGTCCGCCGCTCCGCGTCGGAGCGCCGCCAGAGATTGTCCGGGTGACACTGTTGGCGTGATGCATAGATTCGCCGGGTATGGCCAGGGAACCTGCCCAGCGAGAGCTGAAACAAGAGCGTGCCGCGCGCACGCGCATGGACATTCTGGAAGCGGCCATCCACCTCTTCGCGCGCCGGGGATTCCTCGCCACGACGATGGCGGACTTATCCCGCGCCATCCGGATGACGCCCGGAGCGTTGTACTGGCACTTCCCCACCAAGGAAGACCTGCTGCTGGCTGCGATTGAGGAGTTGCACCAGCGCTGCGTGCGTGAGTTCCGGCTGCTGGGCGACTTGCGCCAGCAACCGGCGCGCGAGCAACTCCGGGCCGTCTCCGAGCACACGCACTTGCTCCTACGCGAGCACCGCGAATACGGCATTTTCTTCGCGATGCTCGCGGCCGAAGCCGCCGATTCAAACGACCAAGTCGCCGAGGCCATCCGGGACAAGCTGTCCCTCTACGCAACGATGCTGGAGCGCCTCATCCAACACGGGCAGGAGACGGGAGAGTTCCGACAGGATGTGGATGCGCGCCACGTGGCCCACAGCCTGCTTGGAGGACTCCTGGGCGTGCTCGTGCACCAGAACCTCTTCCGAGCATCGATGGACTACGAGCCACTGGCCGTAGCGCTTCAGCAGTTGGTGACGACCGGTGCCCAGGAGAGCTCCGCTGGATAGGGCCTCTTGGCCACGCTTCAAGGTTCGTCACTTTTCCGGTGGCAGGTTCCACGCCCGAAGCGGCGTCCAGTGTTCTCGTGGTTGATCCTCAATCGATGCGATAGCCCCCACCCGCACATCGAAAATCCTGATCGCATTATAGATTGCATAGAGGAAACGTCCCTGCCTCGCATCGTCCAACATCGTCACAACCAAATCAAACACTCGGGCCCCATGCTGAACTATCCTCACCTCAAAATCCGGACTTACCATCAACTTCGAAAATCCTTCCAATTCCAAAGAAGACCACGCAACATCCCTCTGAGTATCAACGCGCCACCGCTCCACCCAAGAACCATCAGGCCGTTGTTCAGGCCGCGGGAAACGAACCCTAACAACACCATCAAAGACATACGAATAATCATTCTCGTCGGCCACAGACGCCTCACTCAGTAGTTTCTCAAGCTCCACTTAACCACACTATTTATCTCCTCAAAGGCAGCTGGCGACATTATCGTCTCAGGCATGTCAACCCCAGGAATATCTCGAAACTCGATAAGCTTTCGTTCCATCAGTGAATTCGCAAGAGAGGCAGGAATTTCGCCAATGACAATCGACGGTTTATTGCTCATGCGAAGACCAAACTCATAAGCAAGCTGGGCGCCCTCTCCTTGAGCTCCCGGAGGCCCTACCTCAAAGCTAAAATAGCTCCCCGGTCGCGACAAGGCCCCTCCGCGAGAGGCTGCCTTTGCTTCGACAGTATTCAATCCATTTCTCACAATGCTTGCAGCGCTTTCTTCCGAAGTCCCGTGGGCGAATACAAACTTCCCTTCGATCTTCTTGGCCGTCCGCACGGCTGCAGCAGATGTCTTCCCACTCAGCTCCGCTGCCTTGTGCACATGCCTTGCGGCGAGAGATACTTTTGCAAGCCTGACAAGAACTTTCCCCGTCCCCCCCGTGGCTACCTGGAGAGCCAACTCCTCCTTGTTCGTCGGGATTGGATTGAGCGCAAGGAGCCCTTCCTTCAACGTGCTCTCATATGAGTTCTGAAAAACCTGTCTATCAGCAACCGAACACCCGCCCTTACAGGCCTCCGCAAGCGCGACACTCGGCAGATCGTGACGCCCAAAGCGCCCATCCGGATCCCAGTAAAGTACGGGGTTCTGACGGACATATTGGTACGGGTGGAGGTCCCACGGCGAAGAGAGGAACTGCGGCTCAGGCGCCTTCACAGGCGGGTCCGGGGTCAACCACCGAGCTGTCTCGGGTGCCATCCAACGGGCGCCATGATCGCTCCAGCCAGTATGAGCCTCCGTCAACTTGTTCAGAACATTAAGGGGCTCACCTACATGGTTTACGTCGCCGAGTTCCGCCGAGCCGCCTGGCAACTCACGATAGGCATCAATCGGTGCGCCAAAGGGCTCGTAACGCCGCTCCTCCAGAACGCTTCCATCCTGGCGGCTAATCAACACGGGCCCAGCTCCCACACCTCCGTGGAAATACTGAACCTGCTCCTCGCTCCATAGCGCCGCGCGCTGAGTTCCAGTGCGGTGTTCGGCCCTGATACCGGTGTCACAGGACAATCCCAGCATCGAGACTGCAAGCATTCCTGCAGACCAGCGCCGCCAGCGAACATGAGCAGGAGCACGAATACCCAAGACCATCAGTGCCACGCAGGCGAGCGCTCCCAACATCAAGCCCGACAACAAGCGGCCTACGGCGCCATCAATGGCAGCGCCCTCAAGCCCATCTGGAGATGGCATCACCGAGTTTCCAGTCGCGGGAGAGGGCACGTGCGTCACACGTGCCAAAACGCGGTCCGCCAACCGAAGGTAGCGTTCCCGAATTGATGCTCCTCGCTGGGTCAGCTGCGGAGAGAACCAATACTGCATATCCCCAGAGGGAGCGCGAGTGAGCACCCTCAGCCCATCAAAGCCGTAGTCGTGCTCAACAAGCGAAGTGGTTCCAGGAGATGACGGCAACTTGACGCGCACAAGCTGATCCAATCCGTTGTACGTCATCAAGCGCCCGCCCTGTTGCACGAGGCGGCCTGCACCATCGTAATCCATTAACGTCTCATTGGGTCCTGCGGTCACCCGGGTCAGCTGGCGCGGGCCAAACCCTCGCTCTCCGTAGTGATAGGCACCTGCCAGCAAATTAAGCGCCTTGGGACCCGATGAGTGGCGCAGGACCATGTTCTGCAACCCATCGTACGCGTACTCAAACCGGAAAGACTCAGCTCCCTCCCCGAGCGATCCATCAGGGAGAGGGATCGCCCCCAGTACGGACTCCGTCAGGCGCGCCGCAGAATCATATTCGAATGTGGCCGAATGATTGAGGCCAACGCCATCGGCGTCGCTCACAGTCACCGGCGCACCGAAGGCGTTCCGCGTCAGCGTCACGTCGTACAGCGTCACGCCCGTGGAGCGTTGGACCTGCACACGGCTTGGCATTCCAAGCGCGTCTCGCGCATAAATTTGACGGACCCCATTTCCGAAACGCTCCTCAACGATTCTTCCTGCGGCGTCGAGTTCCACAGCCTCCCAATAATTTTCAAGGCGAATGGGACGTCCGGCAGCATCATAGGTCGTGTCAACCAGAACTCCGTCTACATCAGACCTGAGAGGCAACCCTGTCATACTGAACAGGGTCCCTTCCTCGCTCCACATTCCTTCGATGGCGCGCCGCTGCCGAGCAACCCGCCCAAGAGCGTCATAGGCGAAGTGAACGCTACCGCGAGGCTCCTCCACCCAGGCCATCCGGCCGGCGGTTTTGCCGACGGCGGAACCATCCTGAGCAACGTCATAGTGGTAGACGAACGTCGCGCCATCCTCGCCCAAAGTACGGACAAGACGACCTGCGTCATCATAGAAATACTCTTGAGTCTGCTGAGCCCCATTCGTCAAGTGCGTCAGATGACCGCTGTCTGCGTAGCGCAATGTCCTCGCGCCGATGTCCGGATCACTCGCGAACACCAACCTGCCCAGTGTGTCGTAGGTGAAGGCGTGGGTGACTGCCCCATCTTGCAGTCGCAGCGTTCTGATCCGGTCCGCCGCGTCATAAGAGGCGTCTACGGACTCAAGAACTGGGCCAATCTGGCGCGTTGTTCTCCGAATTCTTCCCAGACCATCCTTGGTCGTGTGAACTGGAGCCATTCCCTGCACCGTATGGGTGGCGCCCAATACGGTATAGGTCATCGTCTGAACCGCTCCAGTCGGAAGTGACTGACTCACAAGCCGCCCCAGTGCGTCGTAAGCCAGCAATTGCGCATCGGCAGTTGCCGGCCGCATAGCGGGCAGTGACGCCTGCGCCCAGACGAAGGGCTCTGCTCGATAGATAACCTTGCCCCGGGCGTCTCGCTCCAACCAGTTTCCTACGAGCCACTGCGCCCGCAGCAGGCGCGTGGCGGTGTACAGCGCCTCGCCAGCGCCATTCGCCACGGCCACTGTCTGTCGCCACTTCGGACCAGGCTTCCACGGTGATGATTCCGCCCGGAGTTCGGAGTCAGTGCCGTCATATGCATACGTGGTCGTCTGTGGCGCGGGAGCCGCCCAGTCGTACGAGTAACGAAGATGCGGAGGCGCACCATCAACCGACACTGTTACCAGTCGACCTAAAGTGTCGTAGCCCACCTCCGTTGCGACACCATTCGGGTCCGTCAATAGATTCAGTTGCCCCAGCACATTGTCCCACTGAGCAGCCCACGTCAGCGTCCTTCCCGGGATGGGCGATACACTCTCTCCAGTCGCATGGAGCCGATTGGCATCGTAGGAGATGGTGCGCCACACACCATTCTCGAACACCCTGACCGGGTTGTCCAAAGCGTCATATTCCGTGGACGTATCCACCACCCAACGCGGCTGAACTGAATCTTCCAACCAACCGTGCTTTTCGCGCACCAACCTGCCTACGCGGCATGCTGCAACATCCGTCCAAGTGAATACCTGCGACGCATCTCCATAGAAGGTACGTGAGTGAGAGACGAGCGTACCATCCGCCTCCAGTACCTTCTCTTCACACATCGCATCCTGCACCCAGAGCGCCTCATCGCTGGCGTAGGCACGAACGACTGTCTTTTCGTCCCCCAGCAGATCCAAGCGCCCCGCGTGCAACTCTTCGACAGGCCGTACGCGCGTGTCGTAGGCATAGGTTGTGAGGGTCTCTACTGGCGTCGCCGTCCCTTCATGGTGCCAGACACGCTGCTCTAGCACTGCAGCCTTGCGAAGCAGCGTGACGGACGGGAGTCCCTCAACGGTTCGAGCCTCGTATTGGGAGGTCTTGACCGAAAACAGCTTTCCAGTGCCATCCTCGGTGCGCACTTCCAGGGGCAATCCACGGAGAATGCGCTCCACGCCAAGCCCCGCGTGATACAGCGTCTTCTCAATGAGCGTCTCCCCCAGCGCCGTGCCCACTTGGCGACGAATACCGGTGAGAAAGCCACCAAAGCGCCGCTCTTCCCCATCCCAGAAACCGTCCCGCACCGAGTACTCCACGATCCGAGGCGGACCTCCCGCACCTGGATCCACCGTCACAATCACGGGAACCGGCACCGAGACGGGGAGATGCATCTCCCACGGCTGACCAGCAGCCTCCGCGGTCACCGACAAGACCGCTGAAGCCGAGTAGTCCAGAGAGACCGTCTTCCCCAGGCCATTGTCGATCCCCACCAGCATGCCGGCGGAGGTACGCCCCGCCAGGTCCAGCACCCAGAGCCCTTGCTGAGAGGACCAGACGACATCTTCGCTGCCGTTGCCATTCACGTCTGCAATGGCTACGACCGAGTCATAGGCTGCGCTTCCCGGCCGAGCCAGGAACCTCGCCGTCGTCAGCACACCGCCCTCGGCCTTGCCGGCATACCAATACACTTGGCTGGCGGACAGTCGAACGACGTCCATGAGACCATCGCGATTGAGGTCACACAGCCGCACGTCCGACAGCGGGAAGTTTCCCGTTCCCCAGGGATGGTTGTAACTCCCCTTCAGGACAAAGCTGCCATCGCCTCGCCCAAGAAACACGCGCATGAGGGAGTCGGTGAGCTGCACCACATCCGCGAGTCCGTCTCCGTTGACGTCATGGAAGCGGGCATTAGGCCCAGGAACCAGTTGAGAGAACCCACCGATATATGGACGAGAAATCCAAGGCCCCAGGCCTGTCTCACTGTTGAGCTTGACCCGAATGCCGTTCGTAAGGCGCTGAATGACATCAACGCGGCCATCACCATTCAGGTCCGCAAAGAAGTAGTCAGCACCATTGACTGGAAGATTGTCAGTCCCCTGCCACTTGCTCCCAGCATCCGTCCAGGAGAATCCGTTCAATCGATACGGCCGCCATGCACTGCTGAGATAGCGGACAAGCTCTGGCCGGGCATCTCCATCAAGGTCCATCAAACGCACATTCGCAAGATCTACGGCGGGCCCTGGCAGAGCTCGGGGCGCCGCAAATCCAGTGCCCGTCCCTTTCTTGTATGAGTGCCCAGAGGCTTCGATGCGGAGCAGGTCACTCATCCCGTCACCGTCCACATCCGCAAGGCTGACGCCACGCGAATTCAGCACCCAACCATCAACGCCCGACTGTTGAATGGTCTGCTCAGCGGCCGGCTCCGCATAAGAGAACGAGAGCATTGGCAAGGCCCCTTCGTTGCCACGTCCGGTCATCTCCACATGGGCCAATCGGCTCAGGCTGAAACTATTCTCATAGGTCAGCTCGTACATCCGCACCACTTCATTGAAAGAGGTGACTCGCACGTATTTCAAACGCTTTGCCGTCTCCACGGCAAAGCCCGAGCGGTAGCTGACCACAACGTCAGGTCGCTCCTCGTAGAGCAACTCCACAAGGAATGAATCACTAGGCCCCCACGCCAAGCGCACTGGATATACCTGTCCCCCTTCGATTGAGTACCGCAGGGCGACGCGCTGGCCTGTCGGATGCAGCACTTCCTCTGCAAACCACGCAGCAACCTGCCCTGTTGTGACACCCTCCTGGCGAGCGGTGGCCGCAGTCCCTAAGAAATACCGGGTTCCTCCGTTTTCGGTCACGAGGAACCCCGCCCCACTGCGCTCCACCTTCACCTCTTGCCCACGCCCTTCCAAGCGCCACGTGCCATCCGGTAGCGCGACGAGGCGCCCGCCTCCGGCAATACCCACCAGTTCCAATTCATCCGCAGGAGTGTAGGCCGGGACGCCATTACGCAACGAACGTCTAATGGAAACAACGGGTAGCGACCAACCTACGCCGACCAGGCCATTTCCCAGCTCTCCTGAATAGGACAATGCCAATTTCGGTGAGAATCCGGCCACTCCCCTGGGCAACTCAAAGGGCACACCATACTGTATCTGGGCACTAAAGCTATTGACGGAAAGCTCATCCCCCAGCCCTCGGACCGACCCAGGACCATCCGGAAGACGAAGTGTTTGAGAATTCAGCGCCCCTGGCGCTGGCTCTCCTGCAGCCCATGCCAAACTCGAAATTAGACACAACAAGAAGCAAGCAATCATCATCTTCATCTCAAAACCCTGAACCATCAATTTCAATCACCAAAAAAAAGAGGCCCGCCCCAACCAGGCGCGGGCCTCTTTCCGACAATTCAAACCCAGCCTACAGGCGCAAGCAAGACACCTGCTCTACCTCAGGCTCATCACAAAGAGGAAGCATGGCCGACTCCAACTGAAGCTCTTCCTCGTTCGGAGATGCACTCGGCTCAGGCGCATTCGAAATGGAGACCACTTCAAAACGCAACAGGACATCCGTAAGTGCATCAACAGGGAAGCCGTCTGACAGCGTTCCTTGATACGGAATCACCAGCAAATACTCACCGAAGAAGCCTCTTCCCGCCAATTCGTCGGAGCACCCATTCTGCGGCGTACAAGCCAGCGCTGTCCATTCGGCTCGCCCCATGTTGATCTTCGAATGAACGCTTGCGGCTGACCACGCATTGGTTGTCGCAGCACTATGGGGTGTCCCCAAACCGGTCAAGTCGAGTGCTGGGCGGTTGGTACGAACCTGGAAATCCGTTCCGTCTCCGCGTCCCAAGCTATCACACCAGTGGCTCTGGAAGGTGTTGCGCTTATACAGCAACAACTGAACACCGTTGCCTTCAAGCCAGGCTCCCGTGTCATCCGCAGTTACGTTCGCCCTCACCGACCAGAGACGTTCCGAGCAGCGCAATGCCAACCCATTCGGAACAGGCATTGCGAAACGAATCCCCTGTCCCAAGTACTTCCCAGCTCGATCAAAAACCGCATTCTCAGGGGCAGCCAAGAGACGTCCGAATCGCACTCCAGGACTGAACGCTCGCTCACCCGGAGGGGAATTCTCGCTAGACTCCAGCTTGAGGACATCATCGAGCAAGCTAAGCGTTACACTCACTTCCCCGGGGAACCTTCCTCCAACCTTGCCAGCGAATTTGAGCTGATTCAGCCTATTGAACACCGTCCTCAACGCTGCAGGTCCCGATGCGGCCAACACCTGCCGACGCTCAATGAGGCTTTGCTGCATTTCGGATTCCAGTGAAAGCGCCAGGAGGTAGCTCAATCGCCGAGCCCACTGGAATGAGGCCTCCGCGGCGGCGATACGTTCGTCCAGCCAATAGTGGTGAGCGAGCGAGGAAACCCGGCGGCCCTCTTCACGACTGACCGCTGCTGCACCTTCTTGAGAGAGTTGGGTTACGCGCTCCTGCATGTTCCTCATATTCAGGAGTGCGAGTTCCACGTCCGTAGCGGCTCGCTCGATCTGGAGAGCTGCAGTCTTGATCCCCACCATATGGAGGTTGGCGCTATAGAGACATTCCTTTACGGAATTCGACAGCGCCAAGGCTTCCAGTTCTGTATTGAACTCCTGCTCAGCAATGGCGATCTCCCTTGAAATCCGGGCCGACTCATCTGCCTTAACGCCACCAAAAACACTCAACCCAAGCCCAATCACAAACCCAACGCCGCCACCAATCGGCCCTCCGAGGGAAGCACCAATGGTAGCGCCTGTCCCGGCCATCGAAATAGCACGATTGATGCTATCGACTCCATGGTTGAGCCGATCGGCTTCGGACCTCGCTCGTATCATCCCAACCATCTTCTTCTCATGTGAACTAATGAGTGCGAGCCTTGTGTCCGCATCCGCGACCACCTCCGCACAGCGCCGCGTCGAGAGGTCATGGCGTTCTTGAGCATCAGTCCACGAGGAACGCGCCACCTGCATACTTTGGCTTGCGGCAGTGACTTCAAGCCTAAATCGCCCCAGGTCACCGCGAAAACACTCATTGCCAGAATTTCGATAAACGTCTTCGGGAGAGGGCAACATGTGTCTCCCACCGAGCGAGACACCACATTGCTTCTCGAAATACCCCAAAGATGATCCTGCCACTTTATCTACAGAAAATGGCGGCCGATACAAATCGCTTACGGGCATCGCGTGCCCACTAACACGGACCATTCCGCCTGTAATCGTCGCCTGGCGCCAGCCTGTAACTATCTCAGCATAAGGTGATGAGAGCGCGATTTCCCCCCACCGCTGAAGACCATCCCAGACACAAAGCGAATAGCGTGCTGCTGGCACCGTCACGGCGGAGTACAGGGAGGCTGGGGCGACATTACATACGGGGTTCTGTCGATCAATATAGCATGTCTCAGGACGAAGCGCGTTCGACTGTGCAGGATCGAACAAGGCCAATGCATCTTTGGCTTCGACCTCCAGGCCGCACATTTCGACCAACGGCCGACCATACTCGGCCTTAAGCCCTTCCAAGCGGCGCTGCACATCGAGTTCCGACAGTTGCTGCTGGATAGCGCTGGTTCGCTGCTGATCCCAGGCCGTTCGCGCAGCCTCTACATCCGCTTCAGCCTGAGCCAGACCACTCGCGGCATAACCGAAAATGTAATCAGAACTCGCGAAGTACCGCTCTGACGCCCCCATGGCACTTCGGAAGAACAGCGGTGCCTCATCCTCTGGAATGTCCAAGGGGCGGCAACTCCGCACTGCAGCAGCTCTCTGCTGTACTCGGTTCCGCACTGCCTCAAGCTGAGCACGCGCCATCTTCCAGCGGGCCTCAACATTAGGCCCCATTCCCGCTCCTCCATCACAGCTCACCGCACGCGCCTTGTAGTGTTGCGCGGCAGCTCGTGCTTCGAGGGTAACAGAGTAGCGCAAGGCTCGGCTGAAGCGCGCCATCGCTTTCCCGCGCTCGGAGCCAGGCGAAGTGTCTCCACAGGCGGCCGTCCGTGAGACCCGTTCCAACTCAGCATCCAGCAGCTCCAGATGAGCGGACAGCCCTTCTAGGATGACGGTCGGCAACCCGATTCCTTGGTCGTGGTGAGGGAGGCTTCCATTCGGCGCCAGCAAATCGCGTGACCTGTCCGCGAAATGCGATGCCGGCCGCTGAACAACCTCAGCCACCTGTTCATCCGACAAGGCATGATCCCAGACGACCGCCCCATATGTTGAGTGCTTCAAGTCACCAAACGTGGGTTCTTCCGTATATGGCGCTTCAAACCCTGTCGCAATTGTGGGGAATGGCGCAAGAAAGAAGGATTGCTGATGTGGAGAATGGACCTCGTATTCACCTAAACGCCGGCGCACGACATACGGCGCCGTATCATTGGGCCCCATCCACTCCAGTGAGTACTCAACATGCGTCCGCGCAGCGCCAACGGAATGCTCCGCGATGAGCAACTCTCCGCCCCCGCCAGCGTAATCATGGGTAACCTTATTGATGTAGAACTTATTAGAGGCCTCGCCATCTGCCCCTCCTCCGAAAGACAGAATCGGGTAAAATCCCGTCTCGCATCGACCTGGCGGACACATTGCCGGATTCTGCGAGCACGCCTCCGCCTGACTTTCACTGCACAAGCTCTGGGCACTTGGATTTGGGTACCACAAAACCGTCAAATCTGAGCCATCAGGGAAGTTGTCGGACGAAACCCATCGGTCCATAACTAGACCACCTGATCGCCAATTCCAAACTCCCGTCGGGCTTGGGGGAAGGCGATAATCCGGGTTTTTGAGGTCGCAGTACCAGTTCCCTCCGACATAACTCCCGATTTGAGGCACAGCATCGTCAAACATGAGATCCCATGCCCGCTCGAACTGATCGAGCGAACTGGCCAGCGATGGAACCAGCCAAGTTGGATTATCTCCCAAATATGAGTACGAGCCTTGTTGCTGAACGGCTTGGAGAGCTGTAAAGGAATGCGCCTCGATCCACCGCTGCAGGAGATGCCATCTTAGTCGGTCATGGTCCGCTCTCCGCCTATCGCCAAGCAATGACAGCGCGTCGAACAACCGCGCCGCACTGAAGCATTGCCCAGGATTTTGCAGCCGTGCCTGGAAGAAGGACTGGACATCCGCAGGCATCGTCCCCTGAGGAAGAGCCTTCAGATCACTGACGCAAGCCTGCAGCATCTGATGGCTGCCCAGCATGTTCATCCCAGGGATGACGGAGTTAAAGTCCCTCTGAGTAGCCAATCTCGAGAGTGACGGAGGCAACCCGCTAGAGCAGGCAAGGTCTCCCGAATAGGAAAGAATCCCATTGCCAAAAGGACTGGTTGGCGTTTGCTGGTCTCCGCTGTGACACATGACGCCCTGAGCCAGGAGAGCATGAGACATACTTAGGACTGCAGGCGCCTCCGCGAGTTGCTGAGCACCTGAGTCACGCCAAGCCTTTCTCTGCTCATGGACAATCGTATTTCTCGCAGCGACCGTGCTATTTGCAGAACCTTGCCTCACGAAAGACCAAGCATCCCCCGGGACGCAAACCTGCAGGCCATCCTCACAAACCATGCCGCCTGCGCAAGGAACTGCCGCGCTGCAACCATTAGCCGTCATCTCCACTGCTCTGGACAATACGTAGTCAAGCTCAATTCCCACGCCGGCAACGCTCAAACGGAATGCCCCGGAGAGGCTCTGGGTCGAAGCCATCACACTAGGGAAGCCATTGATGTACTGGACGGCCGCGGTCATCGCGTCGACAACCACTCTATCCCCGGGTGCGGTCGTTGACGGGAGCCAACCAAACTCGACCTTGGGATTCGCCCTGCTCAGCCTGAGCTTGCCTGTGGTCGAAAGCACCTTGCTTTCATCATACAGGAGCAAAAATTGATTATTTGCCCATGCCTTTACAGGGATCGTCAGCTCCGTCTCGGGAGCGCCTTGTGCGGAAATGGCTGTGGTCGAATTTCCCAGATGCAAAACAACCTGCCCTTCAAAGGGCACGACCGGCGTCGAGGAGTCTAGAGGCGCGTATCGAACTGCCGACACTCGATCTCTCGACGGGGCAACGTCTACTCCATCAAACAAGATATCCCAAGCAGCCTGAGTACTGCCTGCGGAGGGCCGAGCCCAGATTCGCTTCACACTGCGAAACTGACTACCAGCTGCAGCAAAACTCCATCCGGTGAGATTACACTCGTGGCTGAAGGGACCGCTTCGGTCACCACAGGAGACTTCCATCTGCGTCCCAGCTCGAACATGCACGTTTCGACTTGCAGCCGAGACAGTCTCCGCCGAAGAGTTCACCTGAAGAGAGACGTCAATCCCCAGCGCCGACCAATCGTTCCCCGAATCAGCGGGGGGCTCAAAACCGAGAGAGGATGGATGCAGCGACAAAGCAGGCCTTGCCGTTGCAATTGGAGGAACACCGCCTGGAGTGCCGCACCGACCATCACATCCACAGACACTTCCAGGCTCGGCACATGCATCCGCCCCTGTCCCACCCTCAAGACACTGCCAGTCACACTGCGACGTACTGCGGTTGCAGAAGGCCCCCCAAGGGCAGTCGTCATCGAAGGAGCACGTACGAGGATGCGTCGTTTTCAGGGACTGGAGTAACTCAGCATCGCGAGAGCAGCTCAAATCGAGCCCTTGAACCAGGACACCATTTGCGTCAATCGCAGTACGCTCAGACTCATTTATGCCACAGGCAGCGGCAAGCATTGCCCCAAAGGCAAGCGCACCGAACCGACCAATTCGGAGACATCTATCCACACCAGACAATTCAAGACCTCCCAGAGAACCCGTGCCGACCAGCGCAGTCATTGTTTCGATTTGAGGGCAGCCCCATCAGCGAACTCTTCGGCGCCCCAAATTGACCTTTACTGCCAGCCCTCCAATGCGTGAGGCGGGGGAACGTATCGAGGGAAAATGTCGACCGAAGCTCAATATGGCCCCATGCAGGAATTTCCCGGGCACGCGTTGGTAGGTGCGTCACTAGCGCAGTGCATGAGGGATGAGCGCGACTGGCCCGTTCCGCATGCATTCATGCCCAACCCGGGTCATGGACGCCTCAACGGAAACAATGCAACTCTGGCGCCACGCACGGAGGGACTATGAGCAGGTCGCCACTCGCACTCTGTATCCAAGTGCGATCCCAATTATGCGCCCACGCCCTGCTTCCAGCCCTCGAAGGACGAGCAAGGCAGCATGTGTGATTTCTACGCTCTAGAAGGAGCTGCAGGCGACTGCTGATGTGGCCCAGGCGCGCTCTCCGGGTGGTTGGGGCGCGGTAGGCCTGCACAGTGCGCCGCGACCAACGAGGGCCCTGGGCGAGCGGCACTAGCGACCCGTCTCAGTAGATAGACGGCCCGTCTCGTTAGATAGAGGGGAGGAACCTGCCCATCGCCAAAAGAAACGGGCGGAACCCTCAGTCAGGGTTCGCCCGCATTGAACTTCACGGAAACGGGGCGGACACTTCAGCCCCCCGGTTGGCTGACGGCTACGGCTGTTCCGCCGGGCTCTGCGAATTCTGCGGCTGACGCACGGTGCGGATGATGAAGTCGTTCCGATTGTTGTCCGTGTCAGAGCCGTTACCGGCCAGGGCATCCACTCCGCCCTCCGCCATGGTCTCCGGCGTGGAGTTCGGGCGAGCCTTCCGCTCGAGGCTGCCCCCCGCTGACGGGTGGGCAGGGGCCGGCTCGCGCTCGGGCTGGTTCGCGTTGCCGTAGCCCACCTTGTCCACCGTGTTGGGGTCATCCAGGTTGTCCGCCGCGAGGTTCGGACCGATGCGGACGTGGCCGCCGCCCGACGCGGAGGCCGACATGTCGAAGTTGTACCCCACGTCCCTGGTGACCGTGCCGGTGTAGCCCGTGGCGTGCGCCAGCAGCAGGTACCCGTAGGCCCTGATGACCGTGCCGTCCGGGATGTCCACCGAGCCCGAGTAGCTGGTGGTGCTGGTCGAGCTCTTGTACTGAACCTTCCAGCCGTTCAGCGTGATGTCCGCGCCCGTCGGGTTGTAGAGCTCGATGAACTCGTCGTTCTGAGCTGTCGCGCCGCGAGCGGAAATCTCACTGATGACGATGTGGCTGATGGCCGGGCTGTCCGAGATGGTGATGTCCACCCCGCGAGTGACGCCCGCGTAGGTGGCAATCAGCCGACCCTGGACCTCCTCGTCGCCCGCGGTGAACGTCACGGTGCCCGACGTCTGGCCCTCCGCGATGCTCACCGTCGCGCTCGACAGCTCGCCCATGCCCGTGGCCGGCTCCAACGCAACGTCCACCGTCACGCCACCCGCCTGCGCCGCGCGGTCCAGCGTCACCGTGAAGGTCTGCGTGGTTCCGAAGTACACCGTGGCCACCGACGGCGTCACCGCGCTGAGCGCCGGAGGCGGTGGCAGCACCGTGAGCTCGGTCGTCAGCGTGATGCCGTACAGCGTGGCGTACACCGTGCCCGTGCCCTCACCCTGCGCGTCCGCGGTGAAGGTGAAGGACACCTCCGTCGCACCCGTGGGAATCGTCACGGTGGCCGGCACCGTGCCGTAGGCCGGCACGCCCGCACCCGGGATGGCCGCCAGCTCCACCTGCGTGGCCGCCGCGACAGGGCGGTCCACCGTCACGGTGAACGTCTGCGTGCTCCCCGCCGGAATCGTCACCGCCGAGGACGGCGTCAGCGCCGTCAGCCGGGCCGCGTTCTGGTCCAGCGTCACGGTGGCGCTCGCGCTGCTCGCCCCGATGCTGGCCGTCACCGTGCCGGGCTCGGTGGCCGTGGCCGCCGCGTCCGCGATGAAGCTAAACGTGGCCGTGGTGGCGTTCTCCTCCACCGCGACGCTGCCGCTGGCCGGCACGAACGTGCCGAAGCCCGAACCCGGGTTCACGCTCAGCGCCACCGTGGTGTTCGCGGGCGCCGGGCGGTCCAGCACCACTGTGAACACCACCTCGCCGCCGGGCACCATCGTCACGGAGTCCGGGGTCAGCTGGGACACCTCGGGCTGCTCATCAGCGCCCAGCACCCGGATGGTGGCCGTCTGCGTGGAGCCACCCAGCGTCGCCGTCAGGGTCACGCTCTCCGCGGCGGCCTGCGCCAGCACCGGCACCGCCACCGACGTCTGACCGGCGGGGATGGTGATGCGCCCATCCGGAACGCTCAGCGCGCTCGAGTTGGACGAGGAGATGGCGACGTCGAGCGGCGACGCGTAGGCGGAGGCCAGCGTCAGCGTCAGCGCCTGCGGGAACGTGTTCACCGGCTCGGAGCCACCCACCCGGGCGTAGCCATTCGGACCGAAAGCGGTGATGGCCGGAGGAGGCTGCTGCATGTCCGCCGCCGAGCGCGGCACCAGCTTGGAGTCGTTGAAGTTGTACGTCAGCAGGCCGCGCAGCACACCAAAGCGCGTCCCCACCGTCGGCGGCGGGAAGGCGTAGGACTGGTCGTCAATCATCAGACCCGGCTGGCCGGCATCACCCGCCTCGTTCACCAGGAACTGGCCGAACTCGTCTACCGTGGTGTTGGCCGCCACGTCGCGGACCTCCACGAGCACACCCTCCAGCGCGGAGGCACGCGGGCCACCAGTGCGGATGTCCGCCGTCGTCACCACCACCGGCGCGGGCACCTCGTTGCCGGAGCTGCGCTTGACGTACTTGACCTCGGTCAGCTCGGGCAGGCCGTGGAAGAGAATCAGCACGCCCGTGGTGATGTCGATGCGGTCACCCACCGCCAGGTCCTCCTTGCGCGAGTACACAAAGAGGCCCGAGTGGTCCACGCTCGTGCCCGAGGGCAGCGGGTACGTCTGCACCCAGTAGCCCAGGGAGCTCGCGCCGCCCTTCACGACGCCAGTGACGACGACGTCGAGGATGGACACCGGCTTGCCCAGTAGCGGCAGGCTGCCCCCCACGGGCGTCTTCAGCTCGTGGATGGTGGCGGGGCAGCCCAGGCCGCCCGGGTTCGGCGTGCTGGGGCACGCGTCGCACGCATCGCCCTTGCCATCGCCGTCCGCGTCCGCCTGATCCGGGTTGGCCACGAACGGGCAGTTGTCCAGCCACGTCGGGATGCCGTCGTGGTCATCATCGCCCACGGTGAACGTCGTGCAGGCATTCCCCTCCTCCAGCGGGCAGGGGTCGCACGCGTCGCCAATTCCGTCGCCGTCCGAGTCCGCCTGCTTGCCATTGTCCATGGGGCGAACGGGGTTGAAGATGGCGGGGCAGTTGTCGATGGTGTCCACCACGCCGTCGCCGTCCTTGTCCGCGTCACGCACCTCACCGGTGTAGCTGGTAGAGTTGTTCACGACGGCCGGCCAGCGCGAGTCCAGCGAAGCACGGCGGGGCGAGCACGTCGGTTCGTTCTCCGGCGTACCGCACGCGAACAGCGGGTACTTGGACGTAGCGCCCGAGGTCAGCGACGCCAGGTTCTTGCCAATCTCGGACTGGAGGCACACTTCCTTCGAGGCGCCGCACACGTCCAGCGTGTCGCAGGTGTCCGCGCCACGGAGCCCGGCCATCAGCGCCTGGTCACCGTAAAGCGCCTTGCCACCACGCATCGTGAGCACCACGTGCTCGGGGTTGGCGGTGATGACCGCGCGGTGCGGCGACGTGGCGAAGGTGCGGAGCTGGAAGATGGCCAGGTCGGCCACCTTGCCCTCTGCGATGCGGCCCGTCTTCTCGAACGTGTCCACCAGGTCCGACGCGTTCGACGTCACCATGCGCCACAGGTCCTCGTCGCTGAAGGTCCGCGCGTAGTGCGTGCTGTTGAGGTAGTCCGCGCACTGCAGCTCGCGCAGCAGGTTCATGGAGCCGGAGCGCAGCCAGTCAGTGCCAAGCGCGATGGTGACGCCCTGGCTCTTGTAGGCCGACACCATGGCCGTGTCGCCGTAGAGCGAGATGTTCGAGCGCGGCGACCAGATGAGGCCGGTGCCGTTCTGCGCCATCAGGTGGATTTCCTTCGCCGTCAGACCGATGCCGTGGATGACGGCGGTGCGCGGCTGCATCACGTTGTTCGCGCCCGTGGACAGGCAGATGAACTCGTTGAGCGCCGCCGCGGAAATGCCCTCGGAGATGTGCGGCAGGTACGCTGCCGAGCTCGGCAGCGAGCTCGTCGTCGGCATCGAGCCGTAGCCACAGCCCGAAGCAATCATGGTGCCGCTAGTATCACCCAGCGGGAAGGTGTCGGAGTTCACCACGCCTTCGTCCAGGCCCTCCTGGAGCGCGGTGTTGTTCACGTCCACGTTGCGCAGCAGACCGGCCTGGCCGCCCGCGCCCGCCATGGTGGTGGCGCCGGCCATCATCTGCCGCAGCTCGCCCCAGCGGACGTTGTCCGCAGCGTTAGCCTGCGGGCTGTTGATGCGCGTGTGGCCGTTGCGACCGGTGCGCCACTCGTGGCGGTGCTCGTAGCGCTCCTCGGTACCAACGTACGGCTCCATCGGATAGCCGATGTGCTCGTGCGGATTCACCAGACCCGGGGAGATGACGCCACCCGGGCAGGAGACCTGCGTGGCCTCGGCGGCGCCCGCCGCGGCGGAGCAGTCACACGCGGCGCACGTGATGACGCCCTGCGCGTCCACCAGCACCTGGCCGCCCACCAGCGTCTCGCCGTCCTTCAGCACCACGCCCGTGAAGAGGCGCGCGGCGGAGCCGGGCTGCGTCACCGCGCAGGTGGCGCCATCGGGGAGCGCGGGCGCGTTGGCCGCGGGGCATTGGGTCAGCGTCGGCGTGCAGTTCGCCTGACAGCCGTCACCGTCCGCGGTGTTGCCGTCGTCACAGACCTCGTCGCCTTCCAGCTTGCCGTTGCCACATACCGCGCCTGGCGCGGGCGTCGACGTACAGTCGTTCTCGCAACCGTCGCCGTTGGTCTGGTTGCCGTCGTCGCACTGCTCGCCGGCTTCCTGGCGGCCGTTGCCGCAGACCGCCTGCGGGTTGCAGCTCGCACCCTCACAACCCGGCTCGTCGCCGCCACAGCCGGCGTGGAAGAGGAGGACCGCGCCTAGCGCGGCGAGTAATAAACGTGGGGACATTCGCATCTCGTGGGTCTCCCGGCGGAGCCGGCCGGAGGGAAGGTGACAGGTCCTTGGCACGCGAAGAGCGTACCCCTTGAAACATTTCAGCGACACCTGACCGCACAGGTCCAGTTCCCGAGCGGCCCGCGCCCGTGAATGTGCCGTGGAGTACGCCGCCCGCCTCACCTCAAGTACGGGGCGTTCAGTGCCTTACCTGTCGGCCGTGCCCGCACCCGTTCGTGACGCACCGCGAGAGGCCTGCGCGCTGGCGCCACGCGCGCTACAAGCCGCTGCACGCACCAACATCACCGGGAGTCATCGCCGTGGACGTCGCCGTCCTCACCTATGACGCATTGCCTCAGCTCGACGTGTTCGACGCGTCGCTGCTGCCCGCGCTCGCGGCCCTGGGCGTGGAGGCCCGCCCCGTCGTCTGGGATGACCCGGCCATGGACTGGAAGACGGTGCGGCTGGCCCTGGTGCGCAACACGTGGGACAGCCACCTGCGCCGCGATGCCTTCGTCGCCTGGGCGGACAAGGTGGGCCGCCTCACGCAGCTCCACAATCCCGCGCCCGTGCTGCGCTGGAACACGCACAAGCTCTACCTGCGCGAACTGGAGGAGAAAGGCGTCCGGGTGACGCCCACCACCTGGGTGCGCAAGGGCGACACGCTCGATGTGGGCGAGCTGGCGAGCAAGCAGGGCTGGGACGCGGTGGTGCTCAAGCCCGCCGTGTCCGCGGGCGCGCTCAAGACGCACGTCTTCCCCCGCACGGAGGCGCACGCCGCCACCGCCCGGCTGACGGAGCTGACGCGCGAGGGCGACGTCATGGTGCAGCCCTACCTCACCGCCTTCGAAACGGAGGGCGAGCGCAGCTACGTCTTCTTCGACGGCGTCTTCAGCCACGCGGTGCGCCGGCCGCCCACGCTGCTGGACGCGCCGCGCGGCTTCTCCGACCCCGTGGCCTTCACGCCGGAGGACGCGGCCGAGCTGCGGCTGGCGGAGTCCGTGCTGGAGGCGGTGGGCCACCCCCTGCTCTACGCGCGCGTGGACGTGGCCACCGACAACGCGGGCCACTCACGCCTCCAGGAGTTGGAGGCCACCGAGCCGCGCCTGTTCCTGTCCCTGGCCGCGGGGGCCGCGGACCGGCTGGCCCGCGCCATCGCCGCGAAGCTGTGAGGCTGCGACTACAGGCCACACACCGCCGGGTCCGCGTTGCGGAAGCTGCACAGCAGCTTGGGCAGGCGCCGCTTCCAGAAGAACCAATCGTGCTCGGCGCCGGGCTCGTTCCAGTGGGCCACGCTGTAGCCGCGGCCGCGCAGCGCCTCAACGAACTGGAGGTTGGACTGGCAGTCGTCTCCGCCCTCCTCGCCGTCTCGCGTGCAGCCCGCCACGGGCGAGCCGTGGTCCACGTAGAAGCGCACCGGCACCACCGGCTCCTGGCCCGCGCGGACCACCATGGCGTTGCCGTCGTCACGGTCCACCTCGCCGTCGTGCGGCCAGAACAGCGTGCCGGACTGGGTGCCCACGAAGCCGAACTTCTCCGGCATCTGGAAGCCCGCGTAGACGGACATGAGGCCGCCCAGCGACGCGCCGGAAATGCCCGTCTCCTGAGGCCCCGTCTTCACGCGCCAGGCCGCTTCCACACGCGGCATCAGGTCGTCACGGATGAAGGTCAGGTAGTCATCCCCACGCGGCGTGGGCCATTCCGGAGCCCGAGCGGGCGGGAAGGTGTACTGCGCCAGGCGCACGGACTGGTCCGGCAGCGCGATGAAGACGAGCACCGCGGAGTCCTGCGGCCGCGCCGCGTAGTGCGTGTCCGCGGCCTCCGCGAAGGACTCGCGCGTCAGGCTCTCGTTGCCGTCGTGGATGTACATCACCGGCAGGGACGGGCACTCCGGCCCGTCATACGCCGCGGGCGTGTAGACGAAGACGTCACGCGCGTCCCCCAGCACCGTGGCGGGCACGCCGTACCACGCGGTGAGCCGGCCCTTCGCGGCGTCCTGGAGGCCCGGGTAGACGAGCGAGTTGAACTGTCCGACGTCGTAGCGGTTGAGGTTGTCCCACGCCACGTGACGCGCGCCCGGGTCGGCGATGAACTCGCCGTCCTTCACCAGCTTGTACGGCTGAGGGCCGGTGCGCGGCACCTCCACCTCCGCCACGTACAGGTCGGTGTCCCGCACCTGCACCAGCGGCGTGGCCGTGGCGGACCAACCGTTGAAGTCACCCGCGACGAAGGTGCCCCGCCCCGCCTCGCCCCGCACGAAGAAGGCCACACGGGGACGGCCCGCCTGGGCGTCACTCACCAGGGGCCTGCCACCCTGCTCCTCCACCTGCGCCACGAAGCGGTCGATGGCCTCCGTGCGCTGCGTGGGCGACGTGGCGCGGCTCATCTCCAACTGCAGCCGGGTCAGCAGCGACAGGGGCGCGTTGTGCACCGTCGTGGAGCGCTGGCAGGCCCAGGGCTCCTGAGTCCCAGCGTCCGGGCGCGTGCCGGCATCCGGGTACGTCTCCGTGTAGGGAGGCGGCGCGGGAGGCGGCGGGGAGTCCTCGTCACAAGCCGCCAGCACGGCGGCGGCGCAGAACACGGCAGCGAGCAGACGGCGCATCGATTCTTCCAGGAGGCGGGGAGAGTGCCTTGTCGAGACAGGGAACCTGCGACAGGAGGCGGGCGCGGGTGTACTACAGGGGTCGGCTCAGGCGCGAGTGGGGTCCTCCCACCCCGCATCTGGCCATTCGTTGACACCCGTGGCCCCCGCCGTGCGCCTTCCCGGGCCGCGGCGGCGGAGGAAGGTTATTCAACCCGCATGGCTCGCGCTCTGCTGCTCTCGCTGCTCGTGAGGCAGCACATGGCTCTCAAAGAGAAGTTTCGCGCCAAGTACCCACACCCGTGGCTGGTGTGGGAGGCGGGCGCTTGGAATGTCCCCGAAGTCGTGGAGGGCAACGTGGCGGCCACGCGGCTGCCGCTGACGGACCTGCGGGACTGCCTGCCCGCCGGAGACGCCCTGTGCTTCGAACTGGTCGCGCAGACGGACGGCGGCCCGCTGCGGCTGGGCCGGGCTTCGCACAACGCGTTTGTCGTCAACGACGCCACCGTGTCGCGCGAACAACTCCTCCTGGCGCCCACCCTGGAAGGACGCTGGGAGGTGACGCGCACGGCCGCGTCCCGACCGGTGACGCTGGGCGGCACGTCCCTGGAGCCGGAGCGCCCCACGGTGCTCGAACCCGGTGTCCAACTGCTCGTGGGCGACGTGCGCCTCACCTTCCACGAGGCGGAGGACTTCAACGAGCGCATTGGCCGCATCGCCGCGCAGGTGCTGGCGCAGACGGCGACGCCACGCTGAGGGCCCACGGCCCCGCCTCCCGGGCGGGGCCCCCACACCGCCTACGGCGTGACGGCGCGCACCCGGCTCTTCTTGCCCGACGCGCGCTGCGTCCCCGCCGCCGGGGGCTGCCGAGGCGAAGGCAGCGCCTTGACCAGCGGCACCTCCAGCTCGGCGTGCGAGTCCAGGTCCACCATTCGCTCCAGCGGGGCGTAACCGGCCAGCTCCACCCGCAGCCGCAGCGGCGCGCCCTCGCCGGACACCTGCTTCACCAGCGGCGTCACACCGAGCAGCTCCCCCGTGTCCAGGCGCAGCACCTGCGCCCCCTCCGGGAAGGAGCGCACCGTGAGCGTGACGGGCGCCTGAAGCCTGGGCGTGGCGGTGGCCGCGCCCACGGGCGGGGCCGGGGCCTCCCCGGCGGCGGACGTCGCCACCGCCTCCACCCGTTGCGCCGCGGAGGGTGCGGGCTCCGGCTGCATGCCAGACCAGGTCACCACCGCG
>JBKGHI010000104.1:0-27123 GCA_046520405.1 Myxococcus sp. 1LA | reverse complement strand
GGCGCGGCCGTCGTCGAGCTGCGCGAGGACCTGGTGGTGGAGCTGCGCGCCGGCGCTGACCAGGTCCAGCAGGGCCGCACTGCGGACATTGCGCGCACTGCGGACCTCGAGGACCTGGCGCGCGTGGCGCTTCACGCCGGCGCGGCCGTCGTCGAGCTGCGCGAGGACCTGGTGGTGGAGCTGCGCGCCGGCGGTGCTGCGGAGCCCTGGGCCGAGGGCTCGACGCAGCGGGGCGCTACGGCGCGGCTGCTGCTGCTGCCGAGTCTGTAATTGCCGGGGCGAATGGTTTGGTGCTGATGGGGTGGCCAAACTCATTCAAGGCAATGAGCCACCCGCCGTGCCCGCTGGCGAGCCTGTCCGCGAGAATCCACCCGCGCGCTGCCCAGCGGTTGAGAGTGCGCTGGGGATACTTGGATTCATAGGCAGCCTCTTTGATGGGCGGCCACCGCACGGCTGGGCCAGTCGTAGGAAGACGACAGTTGGGCATTGCTGCATCGCCTGGTGTTGGGGGACTGGCGACGATTATACGTGAATGGCTGACGCCAGGCACACGGTGGCCAAAGTGGCCATACCCCCACCGGAGTAGGCGAGATTGGCAGTCAGTCCGCACCCGTGGCGGGTCCTGACGACTACCCCACCTGTGATGGCGGCGCGTGAAGCGAGACAACGGTTGCCACTGAAGGCGGCGGCTCGCCTGGAGCGAGCCACCAGCGCAAGGGCGCCGTGCAAGGTAAGCCCCGCGAAACACGCGGGCACTGAAAGAACGGCCTAACGGACCCCGGACGCCTGCGAGCCGCCGCCTTCACCCTTTTGCCTGGGAGGCGCGCGTGGACGACCAGCAGACGAGCAAGGGCGGCCGCCCCGTCAACCCCAGTGGGACGCGGAAGGTGCGCACCTACCGCGAGAAGCTGGACGCGGCCGGGGTGGACCTGTTGGCCATCCGCGAGGCCAACAGGTGGGCACGCCAGCACGGCGTGACGCTGGACCCACGCGCGGAGCTGCTGGAGCGCTCCGCCGGCCCCGCCATCAACGTCCCTTTCCGCCGCGTGCCTGAGCCGGAGGCTGCACGCCGACCAGGCCAACGCGGCCGGGCCGGAGGCACTACACGCCGACCAGGCCAACGCGGCCGAGCCCCACCAGGCCGACGCTGAGCCCGAACTGGAGGACGTGGCGGACCCGTCTGCCTTCCCGGACCTCGGCGGGGAGGCTCCGGACGTTGACGACGGCACGCCCCCGCCTCCGCCGCCACGTAAGCCCGAAGAGTCATTCATGGGCGAAAATCCGGACCTGGTTGCAGCGTGCGCCAAAGCCCCGGCGTTCCTCTTCACGGCGCTCGCGAGGCTCACGGCCGGAAAGGCATTCGACCTCACGCAGCCTATCGACATCGTGCTTTTTGAGGGCACGCCGGTAGAGAAGCACGTCAAGGCGAACCCCGTTGTGCGCATGTCCGAGCTGACGGGCGTGGCCATCGCCCGGCGCGTGGAGTCCGCGGCCGAGGCTGCGCGCGAGGCTGGAGACGCTGGCGGGGGCAAGCCAGGCGTGCTGATGGAGCTGCTCCCGTTGGGCATCGCCTTTGGTGCGGCCGTCCTGGTGCCCAGCGCTGAAACGGCGAAGCGCGTCGCGTTCGCCTCCATGGGCTGGATGCTCACCGGCGCGCGCGGCGCCGCGTCCTCTCTCAAGCGCCGCCTCGGCAGGGCCGCGCATGACGCACGCCTGCCGCACCTGCCACCGTCCGTTCCCCGTGGGCGTCGCCAAGTTCGTCCGCCCGTGGGTGCCGCGTCCCTATGAGGTGCTGATGCTCCTCGGCATGACGGGCTCCGGGAAGAGCTACCTCTTCAAACAGTGGCTGCGCACGCTGATGGAGGCGCAACGCGCGTGCTTCGTCATTGACGTTGGAGACGAGTACAGCGAGCGCGGGAACGACCGTGAAGGCACGCTCAAGCTCGGACCGCTCAAGACGCGGATGACGGTGCCCGAATTTCTCGCGGCACACAGGAAGTCATCCACGTTCATCCGGCAGAAGGGCGCGAGCATCGCCATCGTGCCCACGGTGCAGGACGCCGGCGAGAAGCTGGCCGAGCACATCAAGCCCGTGCTGTCCGTCCTCTACGCGCGCGGCAAGTGCGTGGTGGGCTTCGACGAGCTGCAAAAGTACGGCTCGCACCTGAGCGCGGAGCTGTACCGCGCCGCCGGTGAGCTGGGGAAGGACGGCGTCACGCCGTTCTTCCTCAGTCAGTACCCGGGCGGCATCCCGGAGATTGTCCGCAAGCAAGTCAGCACCTGCATCAGCTCGGACATGGGCAAGGCGACAGACCGCCGGATGCTCGCGATGGACTTCGGCGCCGCCTTCGGTGCCGCCCTGTGCGACGTGCCCGAGCGCACCTTCTACATCGGCGTTTCCCGCTCGCAATTCGCGAGCATCCCCACGCGGTGAGCCCGCGACGCAGAAAGGCAACACATGGCTGACGAGAAGAAGAAGGACGACGGCAACTGGGGCGAGAAGCTCGCTTACTTCGGCGGTGGCGTGGTGGTGGGCGCGGGGCTGACGGTCCTCGCCGGCCACCTGAGTGACGGCAAGGTGCCCGTGCCTCCCGCGATGGCCAACGCGCTGGCGCCGTCGGACGGCAAGCCCAAGGGCTAGGCCCGCAGCTCCACACCGCACCTCAACCCCTCAACCCCAAACACAACTCTTCCGGCCGCGCTGTCTCGGGCGTGGCTGGCCGCTCTCCCCTTGCCCGAGGACTCGCATGGCCTCAACTCTCAACACCACGGTTCCGTATCCGAACGGGACCAAAGACCTCAACTTCGACGCCAGTTTCCCCGTGGGGACGCTGGAAGCTCCACACGGCACCGTCACCGACGCACAGGTGTTCGAGGTGTCGTGCTCGGTGAACGCCACGGCCGCCACGCCGGCCCTCACGAGCGCACAGCGCCTGTCCGTGCTCGCCGCGTTCTCCGTCACCTTCCGCCAGCACCTCGCCGCGCCGGGTGAGAACGGCGGCACGCTTGACCCCATCCAGGACGTGCCCCTGGATGACGTGCGACTGGATGCGCTCCGGCTGCTGAGCCAGGAGGTGGAGTTGCTGGATGACACCGTCACGGGTCTGGCAAAGGCGTTCGTGCTGGGCAGCAACACCATCACCTTCCGGGTGTTCCTGCCGACGGGCCACGTTGAGAAAATCGCGGAGTCGGAGCTGTTCTCCGGGTTGTCCCGTGAGCAACTGCTCGACTGCGAAATGAAGCTCAAGAAGGCCGGCGACCCCTTCAAGACCGCAGCGGCGGCACTCACGCTCACGGCCTGCCAGGTGCGGTTTTCGCCCGGAACCAAGAAGGCGGAAGCCCGGCGAATCGGCATCGTGCCCCACGCTCGCCGCGTGGTGAATGCGCAGTCGGACACCATCACCACGCCGCCCGGCCTGGTGCTGGAGCTGAGCCACAAGGGCGCCCTTGCGAGTACGCCGCTCACCGCGCTCCAGGTGTCCGTCAACGGCGACACGGTGACGGACGACCCCAGCACCCCGCGTGAGGTGTACGCGGACTTCATGCGGAAGATGGGGGACACCATCAGCGACCCGGAGAAGACCATCACCAGCGCTCGCACCCCGGTGTACGTCGTCGCGCGGGGCGCCATGACGCGAATGTACTCCGGTGCTGTGTCCGCGAAGCAGCGCACGAAGACGGCGGAGTGGGACGGCCGCGCGCTCTACATCCCTCTCCTGAGTCACCAGGAGGTGATGGGGCTCATCAAGCGCTACGCGGCGCGGCTGGAGACGGGCCAGGCCATCCTCGCCGTCAACACCGCCATGTACGAGGGCCTCGATATCGAGGACCGGCTGATTCCGTACTGTGGCTTCACGGTGTTCCGCCAGGATGAGGAGGGCTTCCATGACTACTCGGGCATCTACTGCGCGAAGGGCGGAAACCCCTACGTCGTGGTGCCCGAGCAGCGGTTGAGGATGGCCGCGCTCAAGGTGGCGGACGCGATGCGCCCGTCGCAGCGTTTCCCGGGCGGCAACCGCGCCCTGGTGCGGAGCATCGTCCTCGACGAGTGCCGCTGGGTGCCGGGCAGCATCACCCACCCGGACGGCTTCCGGCTGACGACGGCCGTCCGTGAGGACGTGACGCGCTTCATCCGCGACGCGGCGATGTCCCTCAACGGCGCGCTGGCCGCCGCCCTGTAGTCAACGCGGGGGCGCCGCCTGGTGCCCTCCCCTCTCCCTCCTGGTGCTGTGTGTTTGTCCTCCTGCTCCCGCTCGGAATCGTTGCAGCCGCTGGCCTGGTGCTGCGCGCGCGCAGTGCGACGCGCGCTAGCAGCTCGGCCACGGTGACGCCGCCAGCGGCGCCGGCGACGAAGGCCCCCCAGCACCAGGACGCGGCGAAGGCTTCTCACGAGTCATCGCCCGAGGTGGCGCCCCCGCCCCCGCCGTCTCCTCCCGTGGAGCTGCCCGCGTCCATTCCGCCGCCCCCTCCGCCGCCAGCGCCCCCGCCTCCACCACCGATGCCCAGTCCTGCGGTGGGGGCCGTTGCCAACGGCGGGAAGCTGCTGGCCACGGTGCTTGCTGCGTCCCCCCTCGCGCCCCTCTCGCCATTCGTCGGCATTGCCGCCGCAATCTTTGGGGGCTGGATGGAGGCCAACGCACGCGCGCGGGTCGCGCAGGGATACCTAAATGACATCCAGCGCACTGCGCTGGAACAGGCGTACTACGAGGGCTACCACGCGCTGTGGGGGCAAGGCGTGACGCTGTACGCGGTTGGCCAGTACGCCGCCGCTCAAGCCAAGTTCGACGCGGCCGACGCGGCCGGCAAGGCCCGGCGCCTGGAAGTGGCGCAGCACATTGAGTCCGTCGAGGTGGAGTCCTACCGCGCATGGATGCGCAAGGAGCGCGGCTGGATGCAGTCCGACGACGACCACCTTTGGGACGGGTGGACGTTGGGCGACGCGGGCATCACCGGCTTCCCGAACACCAGTGAGTTCAACAGCGGTACCCCGGGCGGCTGGGTGCAGCACCGGCGCAGCGACAACCGCACTGTCCGGTGGCATTGGCGGGAGGGACACCCCGACTACAACGGGACGCTCGTCCCTCCGGTGTCCGATGACTTCCGCGCGATGGTTGCAGCACGCGAGGCGCAGCGGACGGCGGACAGGGTGACGGACGAAGCCCTTGGGCGCGGGCCCGGACAGCGCAATGCGGCCATCAAGGACGACAGGCGCGCGGGCGTGTTCGACCAGGAACGCGACGACCCGCCGCAACCACCACCGCGCCCACCAGCTCCACCACGCCTCCGCCCGCCGCCGCCCCCTCCTCCTCCACAACCGCCGGCGCCCCCTCCACCTCCTCCCCCGCCCCCGCCCACTCAACACGGAACCGGGGCGCAAGGGACCACGAAACCACGACGTTTGAGAGGCACCCATGAAGCACATCATCACGGGCATCGCTGCGGCGGTGTTCGGTGGCGTCGCCATACTCGCGGCCGACGCGAGACGGCGCAGCCCTCCAGCACTCACTCAAGGCGCGGCCCCGGCCGCCCTCGCACTTCCGCCGCCGGCACAGCAGGAGGCCACGAAGACGAAGGCGGCGCAGGCGCAGAAGGGCGGCGCGGGCCTCTGGGCCGGGCCGACTGCGAGCGCCAACCTCGCGGCCGATGCGAGCGTCTGGGCTGGTGTGTCGGCGGATGCGCGGGCGTCCAGTGAAAACCTCTGGGCCGGGCCAGAAGCGAGCGCGAGCGGCGCCGTGCCCGCGTTGCAGGCAGTGGCCTTGCCGCCGCCGCTGCCTGCGGGCCTGTCGGACACAGCGGCGCTGTGGAGCCGTGCCACGCCTGGCCAACGCCAGGAGCTGTTGGGCATGTGGCCCAGTGCGTCTGACGAAGTGAGCGGCGGCGACAAGCCCACGCCTGGTGGCGGTGACTCGCCCCCCATTGTCCAACCCCCAACCCCCGGCCCCGAGTGGAGCTGAGCCATGGCCAAGAACACTGAAGCTGAAACCCCGACTCTCAACCCCTGGCCCATTGTCGCCGTGGGCACCATCGCTGCCGCCTTCGGATTCGTCATGTGGTCGAACGGCCAGGACGCGAAGGAGCGTGAAGCCGAGAAGAAGGCCGAGGCGGAGAAGCAGGCCGCCGCCGCCGCGCTCCAGGCGCAGCTCGCCCAGGCTCAGGCCGCGCAGCAGCAGCAGCAGCAGCAGCAGCAGAACAGCGGCGGCCTGTGGGGCGGCATCGGTGGAGCCCTCGGCGCGCTGGGTGGGCTCGCGGAGCAGTTCGGCCCGTTCATTTGGGACTGAGCCATGTTGACGGACGCGCAACGCAAGACGGTGGACGAGCTGCACGCCAAGGTGGATGGCCTGTTGGGCCGGGCGCGCACGAAGGCCAAAGAGATTGAAGAGGCCGCGTCCTACCTGGCCTGGATTGATGACCTCCCCTGGTGGGTGCCACTGCCCGGAAAGCCGCTGATTCAGGCGGCGAAAGAGCTGATGGCCAACGACACCGAGCGGCAGATGGCTGGGGCGGTGCGCGATGCCGAAGAGAAGGTGCTGCGCTGGCGTGGGCCGTCGGGCCTCTTCTACACCTGGATGCTGAGGGGGAAGCGCGACGACGGGACCGACTACACGTTCGCGCACTGGCTCGAAGTCGGCAACGCCATGGCGGGAGAGCTGGCCCAGGCAATGGGCGAGTTTTACCACGCGAGCACCATCACCGTGCTCGACCAGACCGTAAGCGCCGTGGAGGAAGAGTTGGCCACCGCCGCGCGCGATGTGGCCGAAACGGTGGTGGAGACGGTCAAGGACGCCGTGCCCGAGCTGCCCACGTTGGGGCTCGGCACCAAGTTGCTGCTTGGGGCGGTGGGTGTGGTGGCCGTTACCGGTGTGGCGGCCATCGCATGGGAGAGCGTCAAGGCGACGCCCGTGGGCCTCGCACTGCGCGGGGCCAAGCTGGTGGCGGACAAGTCGGTGCTCGGGACTGGAGCGCGCCGCGCTGGCGCCGCCCTCAAGGGCGCCGTGGAGCGCGCCGAGGCGAAGCCGCACAGCTCTGGCCAGGCGAAGCCGCGCCAGGTGGTGAAGGGCGGTGCTCGCAAGGCGCGCAGTGCGGCGCAGCCCGTGGTGGTGAATGTGCAAATGGCCCAGCCAGGCCGAGGCAAGAGATGACACCGAAGCAGAAGAAGCTGGCCGTAGGCATCGGTGCGGCCCTCGTGGCTGGTGGCGTGGCGGCCGTGGTGGCGCACCAAGCGCGCAAGCCCAGCGAGCCGGAGCTGGTGACGCTGGACGAGCTGCGGGAGCTGACTCCGCGGCTAACTGAGGAACAGCGGCGCACGTACCTGCCGCTTTTGGTCGCCGCGTTGCGGGAATGGAACATCACCACCGTGCCGCGCATCGCCGCCGCCCTCGGCCAGTGGCTACACGAATCGTGGCAGTTCTCCGCGATGCGGGAGATTGCCCCGGATGTTGAGGCGTACGCGCGCAATGCGCGCCTCGGCAACTCGGGCAACGTGTCAGACGCCGCGCGCTACATCGGGCGCGGCCCGACGCAGCTCACGGGTAAGTTCAACTATGAGCGCGCGGGCAAGGCGCTGGGGGTTGATTTGGTCAACTCCCCGGAGCTGGCGGCGGACCCGAAGTTGGGTTTCAGGATTGCGGGTTGGTACTGGGTGAAGGGCAGCAGTGCCGACCTGAACACGCTGGCCGACGCGGGCGACTTCCTCACCATCACGAAGCGCATCAACGGCGGCACCAACGGGCTTGAGGACCGGGAGCGCTACCACGCCCAGGCCCTCGCGATTTTCGCGCGCCGCATGTCGTAGTCGGCCCGTTCGCTCCGAAGAACACGAGACAGCAGCTCACGTCCACTGGCGCCACTGGGGCGCCGCTGGACGCAGTCCAACAACCTGAGAGCCCCCGAGGGGCAGAACAACAGAGGCAAGCTGTGGCGATTGACGTCAACGAAGTAAGGACGCTGGGCACGAAGACGGCGGTTCCCGCCGGCGGTGCTGGCGCGGGCTTCCGCGTGGAGCCGTCGCCATCGCCGGAGTTCCCAAAGCCGACCTATCCCGTAACTGTCCGCACCATCCGAGCTGATGGCGTCACGGGTGACGAGTACGTGATGGTTGACGGTCGCGGTCGGTTCCCGGCCGAGGGCTTTATCCGCCTGGAGTTGATGGGGGTGGCGGACACCAATTGGACCGTTACGGTCTACACGACCCCGGGCGACTGGGACGAAATGATGTCGGCGGTTGTCCTGGGGCCTCAACTGCTGGACGCGGGAACGTTCATTGGCACTGGCGATGGCACGGTGGCATTGCGGCCCGCGCTGAATGTGCACGGCTTCAAGCGCCTCTGGCTGCAAGTCGCGAGTTCCACAATCGGAACTGCGACCGGAACCCCCATTCTCCGGAGCCTCGGAGGGACCGCGAGTTTTGCCCTGACGGTTGCAGACTACGAGGGCGGGGCCCTGACGATTGGCACCTGTGCCGAGGTCCAGGTTGGGGCCGGGCTCCATGATTCGACGGTGGGTCGGTCGCGCACGTACGGTGCGCGCCTGCTGCGCGTCCATCCGATGTTGAGCGTTACGGGCACCAGTAGCGGCTACAACGCCCATTGGCAGCTCTGGGCCGAGCGCTGACGCGCTGTCCCTGACTCCCCTTCCCTTCCCTTTCAACCCTCACGCCGGCGTGTGTCTCCACGCGCTGAGGCGCGAGACGTGTACCCACCGTCGCGCAGGGGCGCGCGGCGCGTGGGCCTCTCATGCCCCACAATGCGAGTCGATTGATGAAGCTGCTCAAGTGGATTGTTGGTGGTGCGTGCGCGCTGGCCGGTGCCCTGGCGACGTTCGCGCCGGGTGGCAAGGTCCAGGAGTACGCCGACACGGGCGCGCAGATTTGCGAGGGCGCGGGCATCTCCGCGTACCCGCGTAACGAGCGCGGCGAGCGCATCCCGCGCCCGGAGGATGCGCCGGCGGCGCGGCGCACGGGCGCGGTGAAGCAGTCGGATGGGTCGTTCCGCCTGGTCACCCTTCCGCCGACTCGGGCGTCCTCGACGGTGGAGGACGTGGGTCCGGCGCAGTAGCGCCAGGTCCTCGAGCGTCGCACTGCGGACACTGCGCGCAGTGCGGCGCTCGAGCTCCATCGCACTGCGGTCCGCACTGCGAATACAAACTGAGGGGCCCGGTGCGAGCCGGGGCCCCTCGCCGTTGAGGGGCCATACCTCCAAGGTGGTAGGCCGCACTGCGCGGGGGCCGTTGAATTTACCCGGATTACCCGCGTCTACTGCGGCCAGGAGGCAGCACAATGGCAAGAGTCAGCCTGGACAATGGACAGACGTACCGGGGTGCGGACGCGGTTGCCGGCGCGGAGCTGGCCCGGAGCTGGCCCGCGCTCGTGGAGCTGATGGACGACGCGACGCGCGAGCGCGTCCATGGGGAGCTGGCCCCATGCACGAATGAAGAGTTCTTGGCCCGCTACCTGGAGCTGGCACCCGAGGACCTGGTGCTGGGCTGACAGGCTGACCTGGTGCTGTACCCGAGGGGCCCTGGCGCGAGCTGGGGCCCCTCAGTCGTTCTTAGGCTCAGGCAGCCACCAGAGCTGGTTATCGCTCGCCAATGTCCGCTCCAGCCAGGCCCCGAACGACGGTGCAATCTGGACGACCTGGCGGGGGAAAGTCTCGTGGTAGGCGTCGAGCAGCGGATAGCAACCCTGCTCCCGCCGGGACACATCCGCCACCACGTAGTCATCATCACCGAGGCTGACAAGCGTCCACCAGGACGCGGAGCCCTGTTCGTCGCGCGCCTGGCCCGGCCGCATTGCGAGCCCCGCCGGTTGAATCTCCGCGAGCGGGAGCACCTGAAACGTTTGGTCGGGCCACCGCTCAAACAGCGTCGCGCCGTCCATCCGGAGATAAAAGGCGCGCATGTCCGCGTCGAGCTGCCAGCCGGTGCGCGCCTCGAACGCGGCGAGCTGCGCGAGCGTGGCGGGCGCGCGTGGGAAGTGGCTCGCGGCTATCTCGTCGAGCAGGTGGAGCATGGTGCTAGTCGACATAGGGCCTATGCGGGCCAGGGGTCCGCCAGCGCGCATCGCCCGCGTAGCACGCGGGGTAAGCAGCGCTATACGCACCGTGGACGTCCGTAGGTGCTGGCAGGATGTTGGACGGCGCGGTTGGGTGGCCGCCGTGCCAGAGGTCGCGGATGTGGTGGCCTGCCCAGTTCGCGCCGTTGCTGTTCTGCGGCCACGCGCCAAACTCGGCCGCCCAGTCGCGGCGGAAGCCAACGCGGGCGTTGTTCCAGATGCGGCGCAGGCTGTCCGCGTCCGTCTTCGGGTAGTCGCAGCAGCAGTGTGTGATGGCCAGGCGCCCTCCGGCCTCCGCCGGCAGTGCGGCCCAGCGGCCTGACCAATCGCCCTTGATGTCCGCGAGCCACATGCAGCCCATCAAGGGCGCGTGGCCCTCGGCGGCGCAGCGCTGCTCACACCTTGCATAGAGGCTGGGGTTGCACGCCCAGGGGCCGTAGTAGATGGCAAAGCGCACGGTGCCCCCTGGGCTCGGCACCGGCGGGCCTACCCACTTCGCGGATGCTGGCGCGCCGGTTGTGCCAACCGTCGCGGAGCCGCACGCACTCGCGAGCACGCCAATGCATGCCAACAGCACAAATCGCCATAGCATGCAAAACCGGATATCACTGCCAAACGCGCTAGTTAAGGTGTGCCTTTGACGGCCGTCCCATCAGGTAGGCAGACACCGGCAGGGCCACCAGTTGTGAGGCACCAGGCCGGCCGCGTACCGTGCCGGCCGTGACCGCGTGCAACCACCGCCCCGCCCCACCTGCTCCACCTGCTCCACGCGCCAGGCGCAGCTCGCGGCGCAGCCGGGCCTGGTGCGTGCTGGCACTGTCCGTGGTGGGTCTGGCCGGCGCGGTGCTCGGCCAGCTCCAGGAGGCGCCGCCCGCGACTGACCAGATTCCGCGCGCAGTCAGTCACGGTGAGTACACGGTTGACGCGCGACCGGAGGACGGCCGCGCAGTGTTCGCCGGCCGGCGAATCCCCGCCACGCCTGACGAGAGTTGGGCGAAGCCCCCGTGTCCCCTTGGGTGGCTGCCGAAGTCGGGGGCGTGTTGGCTCCCCAGTGAGGGACGCCCACCCTGCCCTGTCGCTACGTATGAGGACGCGGGGCGGTGCTGGGTGCCGCTTGCCAAGGGGAAACGGCCACTCACGACCATCCAACCGTGAGCAGTCAATCCCCTGCAAATACCTCTCAAGGATGAGGGGTCAACACTGCCCCCTTGCAGGCGGCGGGCAGGCGGGCTTAACGTGTCACACACCCGCCCCCAAAAAGGGCGGGCCCGGTGGGGAGTGAGAATCCCCAGCCGGGCCCTAGGCACGACTGGTGTTGGACGCACCAGCGGCATTCAGGTGGTTCCGCGTTGGACGCGCGGGCCCCAGAAGCAGGCCCCGGAACCGGAAGCTATTAACGCCCTTCTCTCATGGGCCGAGGTGACTTGGCGATACGCCCTGTCACTACGGGTGTGCCGTGCGAGAACTGGCGGTTGTTCTCTCCCCTAGTACACTGAACATGAGCCCCCGTCTAGTGTGGGCTTTCGTAATACATGCGTTATGTAAACTAAGCGGGCGCGAATCCTGGGGCCGATTTGGGCGGTTCCCCCGCCCTGGTTCTTGGTCGGTTCAAGCCGTTCCCGGTCCGTCGATTGCAGCCAAATCCGGCAGGATCTCCACCCCGGAACCCAGCCATGACCTTCTTCGATTCGCTCGCCGCGGATGTCCGCTTCGCGCTCCGCACCTTCCGCCGCTCGCCCGGCTTCGTCGCGGCGGCCGTGCTGTGCCTGGCGCTGGGCATTGGCGCCAACGCCGTCATCTTCAGCGTGGTCCACGGCGTCCTCCTCCGGCCGCTGCCGTATGCGGAGCCCGAGCGGCTGGTCAGCCTCGTCGAGGTGCGCCCCGAGGGCTACGGCGGCCCCGTGTCCTGGCCCACGTTCTGGGCATGGCGCCAGCACAGCCCGTTCTTCGCGCACATGGCGGCCTTCACGGGCGGCGGCGTCACCTTCCAGGCCCCGGACGCACCGGAACGGCTCGAGGCCGTTCGCGGAACGGCGGATTTCTTCGCGGTCCATGGCGTGCCGCCTTTGCTGGGCCGGACCTTCACCGCCAACGAAGACCTGCCCGGCCAGGCTCCCGTCGCAGTCATCGCCGAGCGCCTCTGGCGGGCCCGTTTCGGCGCCGATCCGGCCGTCCTGGGCCGTTCCGTGGACCTGGATGGCCTGGCCCACACCGTCATCGGCGTGATGCCCGCTTCGTTCGACGCGGCCACGGACGTCTGGCTGCCGCTGGTGGCGCCGCCGGACGCCTCCGCCCGGACCCGGTCCACGGTGCTGTCCCTCCGGGCCCGGCTGGCCCCCGGCGTTTCGCGGGCCTCCGCCGAGGCCCAACTCAAGCAAGTCGCCGCGAACACCGCGTTGGCCCAGGCGGAAGCCCACCGGGATCGCAGCGCCCGGGTCATTCCTCTGGATGAAAGCCAGACGAAGGCCTGGCGGACGCCGCTCCAGGTCCTGCTGGGGGCCGTCTCCCTGGTGCTCCTCATCGCGTGTACGAACGTCGCGAACCTGCTGCTGGCCCGCGCTGGCACCCGGCGGCGCGAATTGGCGGTGCGTCTGGCCCTGGGCGCTGGCCGGGCCCGGGTCGTCCAGCAACTCCTGGTCGAAAGCCTCCTTCTGGCCCTGCTGGGCGGCGCGCTGGCGGTCTTGCTCGCGCGCTGGGGCCTGGATGCGCTCCTGGCGTTGGTTCCGGAGAGCCTGCCCCGGCGTCAGGACATCGCGCTGGACGGCACGGCCTTCCTGTTCCTCCTGGCCATCAGCGGCGTCAGCGGACTGGCCTTCGGGGTGCTGCCGGCCCTCCAGGTCTCCCGGCTGGACGTCCGTGGCGGGCTCGGCGCGGCGGGTGATGGCAACACGGTGCCGGGCCTGGGCCGTCGCCTGGGGGCCTCGCTGGTGGTCGTGGAGATCGCCCTGTCGCTGGTGCTGCTCGTCGGTGCGGGCCTGCTCGGACGCGGCTTCCTGCACCTGCTGGGGACTTCCTCCGGGCTCGCCCCCGACCAGGTGCTGACGCTGCACCTGTCCATCCCCGATACCCGGTTCTTCAAGGACGGCGCGCTGGACGCGGAGCTACCGGGACGGCTCCTGGAGCCGGTGCTGGAGGCGGTTCGCTCGCTCCCGGGCGTCACCGCGGCGGGCATGACCTCCGTGCTCCCGGTCCAACGGGCCTGGAACAACGCCCGGTATCGGGTCGAAGGAGCGCCCTTTCCGGAACCCGGCGACGAGCCCCGGGCCGAGCGCCGTGCCACCAGCCCCGGCTACTTCGCCGCCATGGGCATTCCCATGCGCCAAGGGCGCGATTTCACAGCCCTGGATGCCGCGCCGGACCAGCCCGGGGTGGTCATCGTCAATGAAGCCCTGGCGCGCCGGCACTTTCCGGCGGGAGACGTCCTGGGCCAGCGGCTGCACATCGGGGCGGCGGCGTTCACGATTGTCGGCGTCGTGGGAGATGTCCGCCAGGCGGGCCTGGAGCGCGAGCCGCTCGCCGAGTTCCACGTTCCCCACGGCAGGCCCTGGGGCGATGACGGGCTCGTCCTGGTGGCGCGTACCTCGGTGCCGCCGGAAACGTTGCTGCCGGCCATCCGGGAGGCCATTCGCCGCGTGGACGGCACCGTGCCCGTCTACCGGGCCCTCACCATGGAACAGGTCATCGCGCAGTCGCTGGCGATGCGCCGGCTCGTCCTGGGGCTCCTCGGAGGCTTTGCCTGTCTCGCGGTTATACTCGCCGCGTATGGCCTCTACGGGGTCGTCTCGCTTCGGGTTTCCCAGCGCACGCGGGAGTTCGGCGTCCGCATGGCCCTGGGCGCCCGGCCGGCGGACGTGCTCCGGCTGGTCCTGGGCCAGGGCGCGGGGATGACCGCGGTGGGGCTCGGCGTGGGGTTGGGAGCGGCCTTCATCCTGTCCCAGGTGCTCGCGAGCCAGCTTCACGGCGTCCGCGCGAGGGACCCGTGGACCTTCGGAGGCGTGGCGACGCTGCTCGCGACCGTCGCGTTGCTCGCTTGCTGGTTTCCCGCCCGCCGGGCGACGCGGATGGACCCGCTCCAGGCGCTCCGGAAGGAGTGATTCCGGGACGTGTGTGTCCCAGGCGTGGGATGCGGAATCCCAGCCTTGGAACACGGGCGGATGACACGTCGCGTTGGCGTGAAATCCTGGCGCGAATGCGACTTTTTCCTCCGCGTCACGTTGTTCCTTCATGGGCTCGGAACAAGCCCTGATTCCCCAGGGAATCCAACCTGTAGCGGCGGGAATCAGGCGCCCGCTCGCATGTTGGGTTCTTCGGGGAGTCTTCCCCGCTTTTTACTGGCTTGACCCAGCCAGGAGCTTCCCGCAGAACCGCGACACCCATGGCCCTGGAAAGGACCGTTTCATGAAGCGTTTGTTCGTCATTGCCACCCTCCTCGGCGCGGCTCCCGCGATGGCCGACGAGGGCATGTGGACCTACAACAACTTTCCCTCCGCGAAGGTGAAGGAGAAGTACGGCTTCGATCCTTCCCAGCAGTGGCTGGACAACGTGCGCCTGTCCTCGGCGCGTCTGGCGGGCGGCTGCTCTGCCAGCTTCGTGTCCGCCAACGGCCTGGTGATGACGAATCACCACTGCGCGCGCGGCTGTATCGACCAGCTCTCCACGGCGAAGAAGGACTACATCGCCAACGGCTTCTACGCGAAGACGCAGGGCGAGGAGACCAAGTGCCCGGCGATGGAGATCAACCAGCTGGTCAAGATCACCGACGTCACGGAGACGCTCAACAAGGCCACCCAGGGCCTGTCCGGAAAGAAGTACGCGGACACGCTGAAGGCGAAGATGTCCGAGCTGGAGCAGGCCTGCTCCGCCGGCAACGCCAAGGCGCGCTGTGACGTCGTCACGCTGTACCAGGGCGGCCAGTACAACCTCTACGAGTACAAGCGCTTCCAGGACGTCCGCCTGGTGATGGCCCCCGAGCACGCCATCGCGTTCTTCGGCGGTGACCCGGACAACTTCACGTTCCCCCGGTACGACCTCGACGTGACGTTCCTGCGCGTCTACGAGGACGGCAAGCCGGCGACCACGAACAACTTCTTCAAGTGGTCCGACAAGGGCGCCAAGGAAGGCGAGCTGACCTTCATCTCCGGCCACCCGGGCCGCACCTCGCGTGGCCTCACCGTGGCGGAGCTGGAGTTCCACCGCGACGTGCAGCTGCCGAAGACGCTCATGACGCTCTCCGAGATGCGCGGCATGCTGACGGAGTTCGGCCGCCGTGGCGCCGAGCAGCGCCGCATCTCCACCAACATGCTGTTCGGCGTGGAGAACTCGGTGAAGGCGCTCAAGGGCCGTCACGAGGCGCTCCTGGACAAGACGTTCTTCGCGCAGAAGGCCGCCGCGGAGCAGGAGCTGCGCAAGAAGGTCGATGCCAACCCGGAGATGAAGAAGAAGTACGGCGCGGCCTGGGATGAGATCGCCAAGGCGCAGACGGCGCTGCGCAACATCCGCAAGGACCTGACGTACATGGAGAACGGCGGCGGCCTGTCCTCCACGCTCTTCTCCCTGGCCCGCACGCTGGTGCGCGGATCCGAGGAGCTCCCGAAGCCGAACGGCGAGCGCCTGCGTGAGTTCAACCAGGCCAACGTCCCGGCCCTGGAGGCCCAGCTCTTCAGCCCGGCCCCCATCTACCCGGAGCTGGAGATCGCCCGCCTGACGTTCAGCCTCACCAAGATGCGTGAGGAGCTGGGCTCGGACCACCCCTTCGTGAAGAAGGCGCTGGGCAAGGAGTCCCCGGAGAAGCTGGCCGCCCGCCTGGTGAAGGGCACCAAGCTGCGTGACGTGAAGGCCCGCCAGGCGCTCTACAAGGGCGGCAAGGCGGCCATCGACGCGTCCAAGGACCCGATGATCCAGCTGGCCCTCGCGCTGGACCCGGACATGCGCGCCGTCCGCAAGACGTTCGAGGAGAACGTCGAGTCCGTCATCCGCAAGAACAGCGAGCTGGTGGCCCAGGCCAAGTTCGACATCTACGGCACCAACCAGTACCCGGACGCGACCTTCAGCCTGCGCCTGTCCTACGGCGCGGTGAAGGGCTACACGGAGAACGGCAAGCAGGTCAGCCCCATCACCCAGATGGCTGGCACCTTCGACCACGCCACGGGTGAGGATCCCTTCGCCCTGCCGAAGTCCTGGCTGAAGAACGAGAAGGCGCTCACCGGCACCACGCCGATGAACTTCGTCTCCACCAACGACATCATCGGCGGAAACTCCGGCTCGCCCGTCATCAACAAGGACGCGGAGATCGTCGGCATCGTGTTCGACGGCAACATCCAGTCCCTGGGCGGCGAGTACGGCTTCGACGAGAGCGTCAATCGCGCGGTCAGCGTCCACAGCGAGGCCATCATCGAGTCGCTGACGAAGATCTACGGCGCCACGCGGCTGCTCGAGGAGCTGCGTCCGGGCAGCACCAAGATCCCGCCCGTGAAGGCCAACCCGGCGGGGTAAATCCCTTCGGGGAACGGGGCCCCGGCGCTTGACGCCAGGGCCCCGGAAGTCAAAGAGGCTGCCCGGTTCGTTCCGGGCAGCCTCTTTCATTTCAACCAGGCCCGCTCAACCGGACCGGCGCCCTGCCCGCCTCCGCCCTACTCCCACTCGATGGTCGCGGGGGGCTTGGAGGAGATGTCGTAGGCGACGCGGTTGATGCCGCGCACCTCGTTGGTGATGCGCGTGGAGATGCGCTCCAGCACGGGGAACGGCAGCCGGGCCCAGTCCGCCGTCATGCCGTCCACGCTGGTGACGGCGCGCAGCACGCAGGTGGACTCGTAGGTCCGCTCGTCGCCCATGACGCCCACGCTCTGCACCGGCAGCAGCACCGCGAAGGCCTGCCAGACCTCCTTGTAGAGGCCGGCGCTGCGGATCTCCTCCTGGACGATGGCATCCGCGCGGCGCACCAGCTCCAGGCGCTGCTCGGTGACTTCGCCCAGGACGCGGATGGCCAAGCCCGGGCCGGGGAACGGCTGGCGGGATACCATCTCATCCGGCAGCCCCAGCTCGCGGCCCAGGGCGCGGACCTCGTCCTTGAAGAGCTCGCGCAGCGGCTCCACCAGCTTGAGCTTCATCGTCTCCGGCAGGCCGCCCACGTTGTGGTGGCTCTTGATGGTGACGGAGGGGCCCTTGTACGACACGGACTCGATGACGTCCGGGTACAGCGTGCCCTGAGCCAGGAACTCCGCGTCCTGCACGTCGCGCGAGGCCTCCTCGAACACGGCGATGAACTCGCGGCCGATGATCTTCCGCTTCTTCTCCGGGTCCGTCACCCCGGCCAGCTTGTCCAGGAAGCGCTGGCGGGCATCCACCGTCTTCAGCGGGACGTGGAAGCGGTCCACGAAGAGCGCCTCCACCTGGGCGCGCTCGTTCTGCCGCAGCACGCCGTTGTCCACGAAGATGCACTGCAGCCGGGGGCCAATGGCCCGGTGCAGCAGCAGCGCGGCCACGGAGCTGTCCACGCCGCCCGACAGCGCGCAGATGACCCGGCCGTGCTCACCCACCTGGCGGCGGATGGTGCCCACGGCCTCGTCGATGAAGCCCTTCATCGTCCACGAGCCGCTGACCTTGCACTCGTTGAAGACGAAGGCGCGCAGCATGTTCTTGCCCAGCGGCGTGTGGACCACCTCCGGGTGGAACTGGAGGCCGAACCAGGGCTTCGTCACATGGGCGGTGGCGGCGAAGGGCGAATTGCCGCTGCGGCCAATGGCCTCGAAGCCAGGGGGGAGCTCCTCCACCCGGTCGCCGTGGCTCATCCAGACCTGGACCTTGTCCCCGGGGGTGAACTCCGCGAAGGGGCCGCGGCGGGCGAGCACTTCCACCTCCGCGTTGCCGAACTCGCGGTGGGCGCTGCGGTCAATCTTGCCGCCCAGCAGCTTGGCGGTGAGCTGGAGGCCGTAGCAGATGCCCAGCACGGGGACGCCCGCTTCGAAGACGAAGGGGTCACAGCGGGGGGAGTCCGGGGCCTCCACCGACGCCGGCCCTCCAGAGAGGATGATGCCTCGGGGGGCGTACTTGCGAATCTCCTCCGCCGCGAGGTCCGGGCGGTGGATTTCGCAGTAGACGCCCAGCTCCCGGACGCGCCGGGCGATGAGCTGGGTGTACTGGCTCCCGAAGTCGAGGATCAGGATTTTTTCGGCGTGCAGGTCCACCTGGGGGTCTCCAAGAGGGGCGTCGTTGACGGCTGGGGGCCCTTATCGCTACAAACTTCCGGAATACAACGCCCAAGTACCTTCAATTGTTCGAGGCCTGGATGCCCCGCCGCCTGTCCGCCCCTACCGCCGCTGCTGCCCTGCTCCTCCTGTCCGCCACCGGATGCGTGAAGGAGATCTCCTCGGATGAGCGGCTGGACCGCGAAACCCAGAATCTCTCCGTCAAGGAAACTCCGGGCGCCGCCGAGCTGGAGAAGCTCACCTGTGACGATTCCACCGAGGCGCTGACGAAGGCGCGCAACGTGAACCGGCCGGAGACGGACCGGCTGGTGGACTACATCGAGCTGTACTCCTCCCTCCGCAAGCGGACGGCCACGTTCGAGGAGGCGATGAGCCGCAACCCGGACCTGAGCTACCGCGAGGGCACCCAGCACCTGGTCAACGCCAAGGACACCTGCATTCAGCAGACGGCCGACGTGCGGGTGGAGTTCGAAACCTACATGCGCGAGCTGGTGGAGGTGCCCACCGTCCAGGAGATCAAGGGTGGCAACACCGTCACCATCGCCCGGCTGGACTTCAACACCCTGCGCCAGGCCATTGAGACGCTGGAGCCGGACGACAAGGAGTCGCTGCTCAACCGCGTGAACGCCGCGGAGAAGCGCGTGGTGCCGGCCGCCGCTGGCGAAGAGGCTGCCCCGGCGTCCGGTGGTGGCCGCAAGCGCGGCCGGTAGTCCGCGCCCGCCAGGGCTGAAGCCACGGGGCCCCGCCGCGAGGCGCGGGCCCTTTTCATTGGGGCAACGGCCGCCGGACTACTCGACGCGGTAGTTGGGCGCTTCCTCGGTGATGATGACGTCGTGCACGTGGCTCTCCTTGAGCCCGGCCGAGGTGATGCGGACGAAGGTGGCCTGGGTGCGCAGCTCGTCAATGGAGCGGCAGCCCACGTAGCCCATGCCGCTGCGGATGCCGCCCAGCATCTGGTGGACGTTCATGGCCAGGGTGCCCTTGTACGGCACGCGGCCCTCGATGCCCTCGGGCACCAGCTTCACGGCCTCCACGTCCGCCTGGAAGTAGCGGTCCTTGGCGCCCTGCTTCATGGCGCCCAGGCTGCCCATGCCGCGGTAGCTCTTGTAGCTGCGGCCCTGGTAAAGGATGACGTCGCCCGGGGACTCCTCGGTGCCGGCGAAGAGCGAGCCAATCATCACCGTGTTGGCGCCCGCGGCCAGCGCCTTGACGATGTCGCCCGAGTACTTGATGCCGCCGTCGGAGATGACGGGCACGTCGTGCTTCTGGGCCTCGCGCACGCAGTCATCCACGGCGGTGATCTGCGGCACGCCGACGCCGGCCACCACGCGGGTGGTGCAGATGGAGCCGGGGCCAATGCCCACCTTCACCGCGTCCACGCCCGCCTGGATGAGCGCGCGGGTGGCCTCGGCGGTGGCGACGTTGCCGGCGATGAGCTCGAAGCCGTTGAAGTTCTTCCGGGTGTCCCGCACGCCGTCCAGCACCGCGGTGGAGTGGCCGTGCGCGGTGTCCACCACGATGACGTCCACGCCGGCCTTGATGAGCGCCTCCACGCGGGCCTCGCGGTCCGCGGACACGCCCACGGCGGCAGCGCACAGCAGGCGGCCCTTGCCGTCCTTGGCCGCGTTGGGGTGCGTGCGGCGCTTCTCGATGTCCTTGATGGTGATGAGGCCCTTGAGCTCGAAGGCCTCGTTGACGACGAGCAGCTTCTCGATGCGGTGCTCGTGGAGCAGCTTCTGCGCGTCGTCCTGGGTGATGCCCTCGCGGCCGGTGACGAGCTTGCGCGTCATCACCGCCTCCACCTTCTGGGTGAAGTTGGTCTCGAAGCGGACGTCACGGCTGGTGACGATGCCCACCAGCCGCTGGCCCTGCACCACCGGGATGCCGGACACGCCGTGCACGCGCATCAGCTCCAGGGCGCGGCCCAGCGGGGCGTCCGGTTCAATGGTGACCGGGTCCACCACCATGCCGCTTTCGAACTTCTTGACCTTGAGGACCTCGAGCGCCTGCTGCTCGGGCGTCATGTTCTTGTGGATGACGCCAATCCCGCCCTCCTGGGCCATGGCGATGGCGGTCCGGGACTCCGTGACGGTGTCCATGGCCGCCGACAGGAGGGGGATGTTGAGACGGAGATTGCGGGTGAGCCGGGTCGTCAGGTCGACGTCCTTGGGGACGACCGCGCTCTCGGCGGGAACCAGCAGGACGTCGTCGAAAGTAAGGGCGAGCCGGATATCGGGGTTGAGCATGAGCGGCGCTCCCGTGGGCAGATTGCCCGCGGGGCACCACAGCCCGCGGGTGCGGTTCCATACGAGGTACGCTGTCCCGGCGCAACGGAGAAGGGCGCTGTTTTTGACGCCCGTTCCCTCGGAGTTCGGGCGATAATCGCAACCCAGTATCCCCTCTCGTCTCAGGAACCGGGCATTGACGGAATCGAATCAGGCGGCGGTCGGGCTCGTCGTGAAGCTGCCCTTCGCGACGCCCGAGGAGTTCCTGGCGAAGTACGGCCCCAATGTCACTCGGGGAGGCATCTACCTGCGCGCACGCGCGGTGAAGCCGCCGGGGACGGCCGTCACGTTGGACCTCAAGCTGGCGGGCGGCGAGCGCATCATCCACGCGGCGGCGGTCGTCCACTATGTGACGGGCCAGGGCGGCCAGGGCGTGCTCGGCATGGGGCTGCGCTTCGTGAACGTGGACGCCGCCACCCGGCGGTTCCTCGACTCCGTCGTCGTCACCCTGCCCCACGCCCAGTCGGACGTGCCCCCGATTCCCCCCAATGTAGGGCCGCCGGATTACACCGTCCCACCCGTGGAGCACACGCCGGTCGCCCTGACCGCCGAGCCGCAGCCCGCGGCGGCCCCCGCCACGGGAGGCGCGGCTGCTCCGGGGCCAGCCGCGCCGCCGCCGATGATGGGCAACGCGGCGCTGAACCTCAGCTCGGATGAGCCCAAGCGCGCGGGCGTCGTCATTGGCATCGACCTGGGGACGACGAACTCGTGCGCGGCCTTCGTCCGCAATGGAAAGCCGGGCGTGCTGCCCAGCCGCGAGGGTCACAACACGGTGCCCTCCATCATCGCGGTGAACACGCGCGGCAAGCTGGTGGTGGGGCATCCCGCCAAGGGGCAGATGCTCACCAACCCGCGCCAGACGGTGTACGGCGCCAAGCGGCTGGTGGGCCGGCCCTTCGCGTCCCCCGTGGTGGAGCAGCTCAAGGACCGCTTCCACTACGAGATTGCCGCCAGTGACAGCGGTGACGCGGGCGTGAAGCTGGGCGAGCACATCTACACGCTCCAGCAGATCTCCGCGCTCATCCTCCGCGAGGTCCGGGAGGTGGCGCAGAACCAGTTGGGCCACCCGGTGTCCCGCGCCGTCGTCACCGTCCCCGCGTACTACAACGACAACCAGCGCCACGCGGTGCGCGAGGCCGGGAAGCTGGCGGGCCTCTACGTCGAGCGCATCCTCAACGAGCCCACCGCGGCGGCGCTGGCCTACGGCTACGGGCGCAAGCTGAACCAGCGCGTGCTGGTGTACGACCTGGGCGGCGGCACCTTCGACGCGTCGGTGCTGGAGCTGAACGACAACGTCTACGAGGTCATCTCCACCGGCGGCGACACGTTCCTGGGCGGCATCGACTTCGACAACGCCATCGTCACGTACCTCCTGGAGGAGTTCCAGAAGGCCACGGGCCGCGCCTTCCAGGGCGACCGCGTGGCCTTGCAGCGCATCAACGACGCGGCCGAGCGCGCCAAGTGCTCGCTGTCCGAGCGCTCCGAGGTGCGAGTGCACGTCGCGTTCGTGACGATGATCGACAACAAGCCGTGCGACCTGGACGTCATGCTCTCGCGGCAGAAGCTGGTGGAGCTGACGGAGGGGCTGGTGGACCGCACCCTCCAGGTCTGCGACGAGGTGCTGAAGGCGAAGAAGGTGACGCCGCAGGACATCGACGAGGTCATCCTCGTGGGTGGGCAGAGCCGCTTCCCGCTGGTGCACGAGAAGATCACGAAGTACTTCGGCAAGCCGCCCAGCAAGGGCGTCCACCCGGACGAGGCCGTGGCGCTGGGCGCGGCGCTGCTGGCGCACAGCCTGGGGCAGCTCGAAGGCGTGGTGCTCATCGACGTGCTGCCCATGGCCATTGGCGTGGGCCTGCCCGGCGGGCGCTTCAAGGCGGTGATGGAGCGCAACACGGCGCTGCCCTCCACCAAGAGCTACACGCTGGCCACGCACCGCGACGGCCAGACGGAGCTGGAGCTCACGGTGTTCCAGGGCGACTCCGACAAGGCCGCGGACAACGAGTACCTGGGCACGCTGAAGCTGGAGGGCCTGCCCAAGCTGCCGCGCGGCGCCGTGCAGGTGAACGTCACCTTCGAAGTCAGCAACGAGTCGCTGCTGAAGGTCACCGCGCGAGAGGCCTCCTCCGGCCGTGAGGTGACGAGCACCTTCACCACGCGGGACACGCCAGAAGCAGTGAAGGCGCGCCTGGCGCAGACGGAACCCGAGCCCGTGTCCGCGCCTCCGGTGAGCGCCGCGGCCAGGAGCGTGAGTCACGCGGGAGCCACGGCCACCGGTCCCTCGGCTCCAGTGAAGGTGGCCATGCCCTCGACGGCCGCCTCGCAAGCGGCGCGGCCGCCCACCATGAAACCGGCCTCCGCGTCTCCTGCCTCCTCGCTTCCTGTTGTCAGTGCTGCTGTTGCACCCAAGCAGCGCGGCTTCATGGAATGGCTCAAGGGACTCTTCGGAAGAGCCTGAAAACGGGCATTGCGCGCGCTGTTCGCACGCAGAGTCATATCGGCTTTGGGGAATTTTTCGGTGTCTCTGGCCATCCCTGAGATGGTCGGATTTGCCTGCTATGTAGCGCCTCGCTTCCTTCCGGACAGACGAGCGCGCTCCCATGCAAGAGACCCCGCGAACCCTCCTCGAAGTCCTGACCCAACGCGCCTTTAGCGAGACGGCGCACCGGAAACAGTACGCCTTTCTCGGAGACTCAGAAGGTGAGGAAGCCTCGCTGAGCGCGAGGGAACTTCACGAGCGGGCGGCGCGCATCGGCGCGTTGTTGCAGGCACAGGGCGCGCAGGGGCAGCGGGTGTTGCTGTTGTACCCGCCGGGGTTGGACTACGTCGCGGGCTTCTTCGGCTGCCTCTACGCGGGCGCGGTGGCGGTGCCCGCCTATCCGCCGGACCCGATGCGGCTGGAGCGCACCCTGCCCCGGCTTCGCGCCATCATCCAGGACGCCGAGGCCACGGTGGTGCTCACCACGACGGGCATCCTCTCGCTCGCGGACTTCGTCTTCGAGCAGGCGCCGGACTTCCGGGCCCTGAAGTGGCTGGCCACGGATGACCTGCCGGAAGACGGCGCGTCGTCGTGGCGCGAGCCCCAGGTGAGCCCGGACACGCTGGCGTTCCTCCAGTACACGTCCGGCTCCACGGGCACGCCCAAGGGCGTGATGCTCAGCCACGCGAACCTGCTCCACAACCTGGGGTTGATCGCCGGCGCGTTCCAGACGGGGACGCACAGCTCGGGAGTCATCTGGCTGCCGCCGTACCACGACATGGGCCTCATCGGCGGCATCCTCCAGCCGCTGTTCGCGGGCTTCCCGGTGGCGCTGATGTCGCCCATGTCCTTCCTCCAACGGCCCATGCGCTGGCTGGAGGCGGTGTCCAAGTACGCCGGCACCATCAGCGGTGGCCCCAACTTCGCCTTCGAGCTGTGCGCGCGGCGCGCCACGCCCGAGGACGTCCAGGCGTTGGACCTGCGGGCCTGGGACGTGGCCTTCTGCGGCGCGGAGCCGATTCGCGCCGCCACGTTGGACCGCTTCGCGGAGGTGTTCGCGCCCAGCGGGTTCCGCCGCGAGGCCTTCTATCCCTGCTACGGCCTGGCCGAGGGCACGCTCATCGTCACGGGTGAGCAGAAGGGCCACGTGCCTCGCGTGCACGTCCTGCGGGACGCCGCGCTGGGCCAGGGCCAGGCGGTCCACGCCGAGCCCGGCACCGAGGGCTCGCGAGCCCACATCGGCTGCGGTTTCAACCTGGCCGATCAGCACCTGCGCATCGTGGACCCGGAGTCGCGCGTGCCACGGGCAGCGGGCCAGGTGGGTGAAATCTGGGTCTCCGGTGGAAGCGTCGCGCAGGGCTACTGGCGCAAGCCCGAGGACAGCGTGGACATCTTCCAGGCCGTCCCGGTGGGCGCTGAGTCCGGCCCCAAGTACCTGCGCACGGGGGACCTGGGGCTGCTGCTGGAGGACGGGCAGCTCATCGTCACCGGCCGGCGCAAGGACCTCATCATCCTGCGCGGACGGAACCTGTATCCGCAGGACGTGGAGAGCATCGTGGAGCGGGCCCACCGCAAGGTGCGTCCGGGCTGCACCGCGGCGTTCGCCATCGAGACGCCGGAGGGCGAGGCCCTGGCGGTGGTCGCGGAGGTGTCGCGGGATTTGGCCGAGGGCGCGGACCCGGCCGCGCTGGGCGCCGTGGCGGACACGCTGCGGCAGGCCATTGTCGCGGAGCTCCAGGTCCAGCCGCACACGCTGGCGCTGCTGCCGCCGGGCTCGGTGTCGAAGACGTCGAGCGGGAAGATTCAGCGCTTCGCCTGCCGCGCCGCCCTGGTGTCCGGGGAGCTGCCCATCGTCTGGCGCAGCGGGACGGGTGTCATCTCGGGGTCCGCGCCCTCCCCCGCTCCCGAGCCGGCTCCGGCCATCCAGCCCGCGCTCTCCCAGGAGGCGCTGGAGACGGCGCTGCGTGAGGAGCTGGTGGCCGTGCTCGGCGCCGAGGCCGTTGGACAGGATGCCGGTACGCCGCTGACCTTGCTGGGCCTGGATTCGTTGGGGGCCGCGGACCTTCAGGGCCGCGTGGAGAAGCGGCTGGGCGTGCGCGTCTCCATCGCCGCGCTGTTGCAGGACCTGAGTCTCCGGTCGCTGGCGGAGTCCGTCTCCGCGGAGGGCACGGGGCGCCGGTTGCCGCCGCTCCAGCATCGTTCCTCCGGAGCCGAGCCCACGCCCGCGTCCTTCACGCAGGAACGGCTGTGGTACCTGCTTCAGTTGGATCCGACGTGGACCTCAAACCAGATTCCGGTGGCGTTGGCGCTGCGCGGGACGCTGGACGTGGCCGCGTTGGAACGGGCCCTCTCGGAGGTGCTGCGCCGGCATGAGGTGCTGCGCACCACATTCTCGACGCGCGACGGCGCGCTGCTTCAGCGGGTGCATCCGCCGACGCCTGTCTCGCTGCCGCGCCTGGACTTCCTGGGCATCACCGGTGACGCGCGTCGGGCCACGCTGGAAGCCCAGGCGGTGCTGGACGCGCAGCGCCCCATGGACCTGGAGGCGGGCCCTGGTGCGGTGCTCCCTGCTGCGCTTCGGGCCGGAGGACCACGTCCTGCTGGCCGAGCTGCACCACCTGGTGGTGGATGGCACGTCCGTCGCGCTCTTCATGCGCGAGCTGGCATCGCTCTACGGTGCGTTCGTGGAGGGCCGTCCGTCGCCGCTGGCCGAGCCGGAGTTCCAGTACGGGGACTTCGCCGCCTGGCAGCGCGCCCACTTCACGCCGAAGGCGCTCTCCACCGAGCTGACGTGGTGGAAGGAGACGCTCGCCGGCGCGCCCCAGTTGCTGGCGTTGCCCACCGACCGGGCTCGGCCGCAGCGGTTGTCCGTCCATGGCGCCCGTCGCCTGCGCTTGCTGCCCGCGTCCCTCGTGGCGCGGTTGCATGCGCTGGGGCGGCGTCAGGGCGCCACGCCGTTCATGAGCGTGATGTCCGCGCTGGCCACGGTGCTGCACCGCTGGAGCGGCCAGTCCGACTTCGTCGTCGGCACCGTCATCGCGGGCCGTGACGCGGCGGGCACGCGGGAGTTGATGGGCGACTGCACCAACTTCATCCCGCTGCGTGTCCGCCTGCCCGAAGCCGCGACGGGGACGGACATGCTCGCGGAGGTGAAGTCGCGGATGCTGGGTGCGCTCGCGCACGGGTACGTGCCGTTCGAGCAGATCCTGGCGGCCGTGCAGCAGCCCGGCGCGGAGCGCCGCGAGCTGTACAACGTGGGCTTCATCCTCGACGACTACGAGCTGCCCCGCGCGCTGTCCGTCCGCGGAGGGCTGACGCTCGACGTGTCCCTGGTGGACAACCACACGGCCGAGCTGGACATGACCTTCGAGGCGACGCATCGCCCTGAAGGACTGCTGATCGGCTGCAAGTACTCCGCGGACCTGTTCGACGCGGAGACGGCGGACCGGCTCCTGGGCCACCTGGAGCACGTGATTCGCGGAATGGTGGAGGCGCCCGATGCGCCGCTGACCACCCTGCCGCTGATGAGCGACGCCGAGCGGCAGCACGCGCTCCACGGTTGGAACCCCCGTATCGAAGCGCCTCCGACGGGCACGCTGACGGAGCTCATCGAAGCGCAGATTGAGCGCACGCCGGACGCGGTGGCGGTGGTGTTCGAGTCGGAGCGGTTGTCGTACCGAGAGCTGGACGCGAGGGCCAATCAGGTGGCGCACCACCTGAGGGGCTTGGGGGTGAAGCCGGAGTCGCTGGTGGGCGTGTGCCTGGAGCGCTCGGTGGACATGGTGGTGGCGCTGCTGGGCGTGCTGAAGGCAGGCGCGGCCTACGTGCCGGTGGACCCGGCGTACCCGAGAGAGCGCCTGGGGTGGATGCTGGAGGACACGGGCGCTTCGGTGCTGCTGACGCACGAGAAGTGGAAGGCGGTGCTTCCGGAGAGCGCGGCCCGGCTGGTGTGCCTGGACAGCGCGGCGGGAGAAGTGGCGAAGCAGCCGGTGACGAAGCCGGACGTGCGAGTGGGCGCGGAGTCGCTGGCGTACGTCATCTTCACGTCGGGTAGCACGGGCCGGCCCAAGGGGGCGATGAATGCGCACGGCGGCGTCGTCAACCGGC
>JBKGHI010000103.1:0-27266 GCA_046520405.1 Myxococcus sp. 1LA | reverse complement strand
CCCCCCTGGCCGCCGTGCCCAAGGGGTACGGGAGTGCCCGCGACCCCGAAGCGCCCGCGGCCCCGGCTGCCGCCCCTTCCGCTCCGGCGGTCCGCGCCGCGCGCAGCCCGGGGAATGATCCATTCGGCGAGCCGCCCGAAATCCGGATGCCCATGGGCGGGTCGCCCGAGGACAAGCTGGAGTACTTCCGGGCCGTGGTCCGCCAGAAGACGGAGACGCTGGCGCGAGCCCGCACGCTGTACGCGGAGCGCGACGGCGAGCTCAACGGCGTGAAGCAGTCGCTGACGCTGGCGCGCAAGGAGCTGGCGGAGTCGAAGGCCAGCATCGCCGCCTTCCAGGATGAGCTGGCCCGGGCGGCGTCGGAGTCGCAGTCGCGGCTGGCGGCCCTCCAGGAAGAGCTCACCGCGGTGGAGGCGGACCGCAAGGACCTGTCCCGCGCGCTGGCCGAGGTCGAGTCCGACGTGCCGCGCCTGACGGCGGAGCTCCAGGAGGAGCGCGAGGCCCGCGGCGCGGTGGCCGAGGAGCTGATTGGCGCGAAGGAAGCGCTGTCGCTGGCCCAGGACCGCGTGGCGGAGCTGGCCGCGGAGAAGTCCGAGTCCCAGGGCGCGCTGGAGGCCGTCCAGGAGCAGTACCAGCAGGCCATCGCCGACGTGGAGCGGTTGACGGGCGAGCTGGAGGCGGCCTCGGCGGAGAAGGACTCGCTGAACCTCCGCACCGCGCAGTTGGAGGCCGCGCTGGCGGAGGCCCAGTCCGGGCTGAGCGCGCTGGAGAGCGAGAGCGACTGGTCGAAGAGCTCGCTGGAGGAGGCCCAGGGCCGCGCGGGCACGCTGGAGGCCGAGCGCGACGAGGCGCGCAAGCAGCTGGCCGTGGTGGAGGACGGGCTGCGCACCCTGCAGGAGCAGGTGGCGGAGCTGGAGCGCTCGCTGGCGCTGAAGGACGCCGAAATCGTGGGCCTGCGCGCGGCGCTCACCGCGCGCACCACGGAGGCCGCCGAGCTGCCCGCGCTGCGCCAGGCGCTGGAGACGCGCACCGCGGAGCTGGCCCAGCTCAAGGCGAAGCTGGAGTCCGAGGCGGCCAAGGCGGCGGAGCGCTCGGAGGCGCTGGAGGAAGGGCTGGCGCAGGCCAGCGAACGGGCGCAGCTCGCGGAGGTGAAGCCGCCGCGCTGAAGGAGGCGCTGGAGGCCGCCGAGGTGGAGCAGGTGTCGCTGCGGGACCGCATGGAAGCGGACGCGGCGGCGCTGGGCGAGGCGGTGCAGCAGGCCGAGACGAAGGTGTCGGAGCTGACGGCCGCGGTGGAGGCGGCGCACGCGGAGCACGCGGGCTTCAAGGAGCAGCTCGCCGCGGTGGAGCTGAAGGCGGCCACCAAGGACGCCGAGCGCGTGGGGCTGTCCGCCCGGGTCTCCATGCTGGAGGCGGCGTCCGGGCAGCGCGAGGCGGAGCTGGCGCGGCTGCAGGCGGAGGTGGCCAAGGCCCACGAGGCGCTGTCGCTGGAGCGGGCGCGCCGTGAGGCGGCGGAGGCCGAGCGCACCGACGCGGAGGTGGCGAAGGCCCAGGCCGAGGCGCAGGTGGCCTCGCTCACCGAGGAGCTGGAGGCCGCGCGCGCCGAGGCGGACAAGGCGGAGCGCCTCCAGGGGCGGCTGAAGATGATGGAGGGCGCCCTGGAGGGCGCGAAGGCCCAGGCCGCCGCTGCCGGCAAGTCGGACGCGGCGCGCGCGCGGCGGAGGCGAAGCTGGCGCGGACCGAAGCCTCGCTGAAGGCGGCGGAGGAGAAGCGGGCCCGCCTGGAGGCTTCGCTGCAAACGGAGCAGGAGGCCCGGCAGGCGCTCGAGGCGAAGCTGGCGGAGCGGCCGGCGGCGGCTTCCGAGGGCGCGCCAGGGGACTGGGAAGCGGAGCGCGAGCAGCTCAAGGCGGACGCGGCCAACCTCAAGCGGAAGCTGGTGGCGGCCGAGACAGCGCTCGAGAACGCGGCCGGTTACAAGGCGAAGATTGCCCGGTTGGAAGCGCAATTGAAGGGCAAGAAGTAGAGGTTTCCCCTTCATGCCTTTCGACGCCCCAGTGGATGCCCTCACGGGAATGCCGGCGGCCCGCTTCGGGCTGTACCTGCACTTCCCGTACTGCCTGGCGAAGTGCCCCTACTGCGACTTCGCGGTGGCGGTGGCGCGGCAGGTGCCGGAGGAGCGCTACGCGCGCGCGGTGCTGGCGGAGCTGGACACCCGGCTGGACGCCGAGCCCTCGCTCGCGGGGAAGGTGCTCGACTCCATCTTCCTGGGCGGCGGCACGCCGTCCCTGTGGCACCCGCGCTACGTGGCCCAGGTGCTGGACGGCATCGCCGCCAGGCTCAAGGTGGCGTCCGGCGTGGAGGTGTCGCTGGAGGGCAACCCGGAGCGCGCGGACGCGGAGCGCTTCGCGGGTTACCGCGCGGCGGGGGTGAACCGGCTGTCGCTGGGCGTGCAGTCCTTCCAGCCGGAGACGCTCAAGGCGCTGGGGCGTGCGCACGACGCGCAGATGGTGGAAGGGGCCGTGGACGCGGCCCGGAGCGCGGGCTTCCCGGTGGTGGCCATGGACTTCATCTATGGCGTGCACGGGCAGACGGTGGCGCAGGTGGAGGCGGACGCGCGCCGCGCGGTGGCGCTCTCCCCGGAGCACCTGTCCACCTACGCGCTGACGGTGGAGCGCGACGTGCTGGCGGAGGACACGCCCCTGTCGAAGCGCCTCAAGCGCGGCGAGCTGGAGCTGCCGCCCGACGACACCGTGGTCGACATGGCGCGCGTGGTGCGCGAGGTGTACGGGGCGGCGGGCCTGCACCGCTACGAGGTCTCCAACCACGCGCGGCCGGGGTACAGCTCGCGCCACAACGCGCTGTACTGGACGGGCGGGGAGTACCTGGCGCTCGGCGTGGGGGCCACGGGCATGCTGCTGTCGCCCGAGCCGCACCGGTACGTGAATCTGCGCAGCGCGGAGCGCTACCTCGTGGCGGCGGAGGCGGGGCGGCTGCCCGAGGACAGCCGGGAGCCCCTGGGCCCCGAGCAGCTCTTCGCGGAGCGGCTGGCCATGGGGCTGCGGCTGGTGTCGGGCGTGGACTGGGAGGCCGTCTGCGAGCGATACGGACAGCCCGTGGCGCCCCGCCGGGCGGAGGTCGCGCGGCTGGTGGAGCATGGCTTCGCGACGCTGCGGGACGGGCGTCTGGCCTTGACGGAGAAGGGCGCGGACGTCCATAGCGCCGTGTGCGCGCGGCTGCTCTAGGGCGGCGCCCAGCGGAACGGATTCGAGAGGCGTATGAGCAAGTGGATTCTGTGGCTGTTCCTCACCCTGCTGACGGGCAGCCCGCTGCTGTCGCTGGGCCTCATCATCGTCATCGTCTTCGTGGCGGACCGCTTCACGTGGCAGGTGCTGCCCAGTCCGGTGCGCCTGCTCAAGCGCTTCCAGCGCGCGGGGCAGCTCGCGGGCACCATCCTCACCAACCCGCATGAGCGGCGCGCCCGGCACGAGCTGGCGGACATCCGCGTGGAGCAGCGCCGTTACGCGGAGGCGGTGGACATCCTCAAGCCCAACCTGGAGGCGGGCGACGAGGACGTGGACACGCTGTACCTGCTGGGCGTGGCCTACCTGGGCGCCGGTGACGCCCAGCGCGGCGAGCTGCTGCTGGACGAGGCGGCGAAGCTGGACCCGAACCACAAGCTGGGCGCCATCGACCTGGAGCGGGGCCGCTTCCGGCTGAAGCGCGGCGACGTGGCGGGCGCGGTGGAGGCGCTGGAGCGCTACTGCCAGGTGCGGCACGGCACGGTGGAGGGCCGCTACCTGCTGGCCAAGGCCCTGGGCAAGGTGGACCGGGCCGCGGACGCGAAGCGGATGAGCGAGCTGGCCTGGATGGAGTACGTGGCGGCGCCCCGCTTCCAACGTCGCCGGGAGCGCAAGTGGGCCTGGCGCGCGCGGCCGAGCCGCCCCCTGATGTACGCGGCGGCCTTTGCCCTGGTGATGGGCCTGCTGGCGTCCATGCTGCCCCGGTTCGGAATGACCCCGGAGTATGGCTACGACGACCGCTACCTCTACGACGGGTATGGCGAGCCACACCGCGCGTCGGGGATGGAGGAGTACCAGGGCGAGTAGCTAGGCTCTGGCCCATGTTCCCCACGCCGTCGCAGGTCCTCCGCCAGCGGGAGGGAGTGCTGGCCGATACGCCGTTCCCCCTGCTGCTTCACGCGCTGATGGCGGAGGAGCGCACCTGCACGTTGGAATTGAAGGTGCGCCAGCGTGAGAAGCGCATCGTCTTCGAGGACGGCGCGCCGGTGGCGTGCCAGTCCAACCTCCTCCACGAGACGCTGGGCAAGTACCTGGTGGAGAAGGGCAAGCTGTCGGAGACGGACTACCAGAAGGCGCTGGCGGAGAGCATCTCCGCCGAGGTGCCGCTGAGTGGGCTGCTGGTGCAGAAGGGGCTCATCAGCCCCTTCGACCTGTACAAGCAGTTGCAGGCGAACCTGGCGCACAAGCTGCTGGACTGCTTCCGCTGGGTGGACGCGAAGTACCGGCTCATCGCCGACGTGGAGCCGCCGGACGCCAGCGTGCGGACCAACACCGGCCAGCTCATCCTCACGGGCGTGGCCAACGTGATGCCCTTCGACGCGGTGGCCACGCACTTCACCTTCACGGACGAGCGCCGCTTCGGGCAGATGCCGGGCACGGAGGCGGGCCTGAAGCTGTCCTCGAAGGACGCGCGCCTGTTCCAGGCGCTCCGGCTGCGGCCCACCTTCGGTGAGCTGATGGAGCGCACCGGCTTCGACACGGAGATGGTGCTCCGCCGGCTGTATGCGCTGTGCCTGTTGGAAGTCGCCGGCTTCGTGGAGGACGTGGACGCGAAGGCGGCCCGGCTGAACGCGGGGAAGGGGACCGCTCCCGCCGTCGTGGCCGCACCCGAACCGGTGGCGCCTCCGGTGGCCGCGCCGGCGCCGCAGGGGACGCCGTTCTCCGACGAGGACGAGGCGGCGCGCAACGCCCTGGTGAGCGCCTTCATGTCGCACCGGAGCAAGGACCCCTTCGCGCTGCTGGACGTGCCGGAGGACGTGCAGCCGGTGCCGCTGCGCAAGGCCTTCCTGGCCCTGGCGGACCGGTTCGCGCCGCTGCGCTTCCACACGCTGGAGCTGCGCGAGAAGGCGGAGGTGCTGCTGGCGGCGCATGCGAAGGCGTTTGGCGCGCTGTCGGACGCGGAGCAGAACCTGCTGTGGCGCAAGCGGCGCGCGGCGCACCGGGAGAAGGACCGGGGCACCCGGCCCACCACGGCCGAGCAGTTCCGTATCCGCACCGACCTGCTGGACGCGACCACGCAGTTCGACGAGGCGAAGCGCCGCCTGGCCGCGCGCAACCACGCGGGGGCCTTCGAGTACTTCGAATACGCCTGCGACATCGACCCGAAGCCGCTGTACCAGGCCTACCGCGCCTATGCGCGTTACCTGATGAAGCCGGAAGCGCACGGGCGGCTGGCGCTGCAGGAACTGCAGGAGGTGCTGCGCCAGGAGCCCACCCTGGAGGAGGGCTGGGCCTTCCTGGGGGAAGTGGCGCAGGGCGAGGGCCAGTGGGGCCAGGCGGAAGACGCGTTCCGCAGGGCGTTCAAGCTGAACCCGAAGAACCGCCGCTACGTCGAACTCATCCAGGAGATTGTCAGAAGGCGCTAGCGACGAACGGGCCCCCATGGCCATGTATCCTCGCGGGACCTGTACGGCCATGGTCCCTCCTCGCTCCTCTTCCCTCGTCCGGTTCGTCACCGTGGCCGTGCTGGCCACCAGCGGGGGGGCGCTCGCGGACAACCCGCCGCTGACCGGTTCGAACTATTCCATCGACGTGTACCAGGGCCCGGTCCTGGCGCCGGTGAGGGTGACGGGCCTGGCCGGCGCGTATGCGCCCATCGCCGAGGGCGTCGAGGGCCTTGGCGTCAACACCGCCGCTCCGGCCGTGCGCTCGCTCTATTCGTCCAAGCACGTGGACTACGACGTGTCGCTGGGCTTCACCTTTCCCAGCTCGCTGCGTGACACCGACTTCGACAACAACGGCTCGGCGGGCTTCGCCAAGGACGAGTTCGTCTTCGCCCAACTGGGGGGACTCATCCAGTGGGGCCCCTGGGGGCTGGGCGCCGTCGCGTCGGTGCAGAGCTACGTCCTGGGACAGGACGCGAACGGACAGCTCCTCAACCTGGGAATGACGCGCTTCCACCTCCAGCTCGCTCGCAGCTTCTTCAATCAAGAGCTGGTGGTGGGCGTGGGGCTGCGCGCGGTCTCCCTGGATATCAACACCGCCCAGGACGCGGGCAACACGCTCGCCAGCATGCTCGGCTCCAACGTGGAGGCTGGTGCCCTCTGGACGCCCATGGACCTGCCGCTGCGCGCCGCGCTGTCCCTCCGGGCGCCCGTCAAGGGAGGCCTCACGCCAGGCGGACCGGCCACCGCGGATGACGCGGGCAACGTGAGGGTCGCCGGCCTCTACCTGCCTGCCTCCGTCAGGCTCCCCTGGGAGATTGAAGCAGGCATCGCGTGGCAGTTCGGCGCCCGCCCGCTTCAGATTCCGTGGGGGCCGGACCGCGCGGAGCGCTTCAAGGCCCTGCCGCGCTCCAAGCTCCTGCTGACCGGTTCGGTGCTGTTCAGCGGCGCCGTGTCGAATGCCATTGGCTTCGATTCGTTCCTGTCGCAGCGGCTGGAGCGCTCGGGACGGCGCCTCTCGGTCTCGCCTCGCGTCGGCGCGGAGCTGGAGCCCATCGAGAACCGGCTACAGCTCCGCGCGGGCAGCTACCTGGAGCCGAGCCGCTTCGACACCGCCGGGCCGCGTCTGCATGGCACCGTCGGCGCGGAGGTGCGGCTGTTCCAGTGGTCCCTCTTCGGCCTGATGTCTCCCGACACCTCATGGCGCATCAGCGGCTTCGCCGACGTGTCCCGCCTCTACTTCGCCTGGGGCTTCGGCGTGGGCACCTGGCACTGACCCAGGGCTCTTTTAGCGCCTGGCTGCTTGCCTGACAGGCTTTGTCTGATGTTGGGTTTGGCTCCATTTCCAGCCCTCGGGTGGTGTTGTCTGACGTCCGACAATGGATGTCATTATTTGCGGGTTGAGGGGGGTGGGTTTTCCTTTCTGTGGGGACCCCTAGGTAGTCTTTGACTCCATGGGCGGTCTTCGTGAAAGGAATCAGTCGGGACAGGCGGCGGTCGAGTCTGCCATTGTCCTGCCGCTGTTCGTCTTCCTCATCCTGGGCATCCTCCAGTTGGGGTTGATGCACCAGGCGCGGCTGCTGACCAAGTACGCGGCCTACAAGGCCGTGCGGGCTGGAGCGCTGAACAGCGCCAAGGTCGATGTGATGGAGAGCGCCGCGCTCGCGGTGCTGATGCCGCTGCTGAGCGTGCCCGGAGCGCGAGGCGCGTACATCCCGCCCGTGGGAAGCGCCGCGGAGTTCCAGGAGAAGTGGCGCGAGGTGTCGGGCAACCGGATTCCTGGCACGTCCCTGAAGCACGCGGAGGTCACCGTCTGCGGTCCCACGCGGAGCGACGTGGGGGGCAGCGGGCCGGAGCTGGACTTCGATGACCCCCGGAACACCGCGCCCACGGGCTGGCGGGAGAGCCACCGCACCAAGCTGCGCGTCCAGGTGACGTTCAACTACCGGATGATCATCCCCTTCGCGGACTGGGTCATCTACCAGTCCACCCGGGGCCGGCAGATGGCGTCCGTGCTGCGCATGCAGAGCAAGGCGCCGGAGGGAGACGGGGCCCGGGAGCGCACGGAGTCCCAGTTGGAGGAGGCGGCCGGCCAGCGCATCTACATCTCTCCCATCCGCGCCACCTACACCATGCGGATGCAGTCCAACTTCTTCCTCAACCGCGCAGCCCTCCCTGGGAGCAACGAGTGCGTCTTCCCATTCGCCTACTGAGCACCCCGGCCCGGAGACGCGCGCAGCGGGGGCAGGCCATTGTCCTGGGCGCGCTGTCCTTCCTGGTGCTGGCGCTGATGGTGACGCTGAGCTTCAACCTGGCGCACGCGCTGCGCCAGAAGATGGGGCTGCAGCAGCACAGCGACGCGCTGGCGTACTCCATGGCCGTCCTGGAGGCCCGCGCGCTCAACTACTACGCGGTCAGCAACCGGGCCATCGCCGCCTCGTACGTGGCCATGAACACCATCCACGCGTACATGGCCGCGTCGAGCGTGACGGGCGAGATGCTGCGGGCCTCGGCGAAGAACTTCGAGGACATCGCGAAGCAGGAGTTCGCGATGTGCAGCTGCTACGGCTGCTACGAGCACTGCCTCCATGGGTTCGAGGCCCAGAAGATCGCCAGCGACTTCAACCAGGCCGGGGACACGTACGACGGGAAGGTTCGCGGGCTGGAGTCCCGGTTCAACGCGGCGGTGCGCGGGGTGGACGTCATGGTGGACAACCTCCATGCCTCGCAGCGTGCGGCCCACGACCAGACACTTCGGGCCGTCCGGGACGGCACCAGTCATGGCTTGTCGCTCTTGACGGAGTACTCCATGCCTGGCGCCAGCACGCTCTCCCGGTCCGTCGGTGGCCTCAACGCGAACGAGTTCAACTGCGCGGTGGATGGAATGGATTGCCGGGGCAGCGTGGAGAACTCCTCACAACAGGCGCTCGCCCAGGTGATGACCGAGGTCGCCAACGCCTCGCGCTCGGGCTGGCCCGCGACCCGCAGCTACAAGGGCACGGGGAGCAGCCTCTACAAGCCTCCCTATCTGCATCGCGACTTCTTCCAAGAGCTGCAAGACATCCCAGGCCAGGGCACGTACCGGGTGACGTCGCACGAGGGGACGGCGAAGACGGTCCAGGACCCTGGGGAGGTCAACAGCGGAGGCAAGCAGGGAGGGAATGCAGGGACGACGAGCGCCGCGCAGGAAGAGGGCTCCATCCTTCACACCTGGCAGCACGGCCTCTTCGCCCAGAACGACTATTCGGCGCGTGTCTGGAGCGACTCCGGGGGCGGGGGCCATGAGCCAGATGGTGCGCATTCAGGCTCTCACACCTTCGAGGGCGTCAACGCCAATGCCTTGTCGGGCTGTGCCCGGTCGGGCAACTGCTTCATGAAGTTCCGGGCCAACCCGTCCTCGGACCGCGACTGGGGACAGCCGCGTGTGTACAGCTATCTCTCCAAGCGGTTCCGGGTCGGGGATACGGGCAGGGCCCCCTGGGAGTTGAACCGGTCGGCGCAGATTCAGCTCGACCATGGCGCCCAGGGGACCGCGACGTTGACGCTCGCGGCGGAGGAGGGCGTGGCGCTCTCCAAGGCGCTCGTCTACTACCACCGCTTCGGCGGAAATGGCTGGCGCGAGGCGCCCAACCTCTTCAGCCCCTACTGGCGGGCGAAGCTGCACCCCATCGCGCCAGACGAGGCCGTGGAGGTGCTCGAAGCGGCGGGCAACACGGACGCGTCGCGGCTGGTGCAGGTCCCGGGGGTGTCGCTGTGAGGCGCGCGTCCGTGCGAGGCGCTGCGTCCGTGGAGATGGCGGTGTGCATGCTCGTCATCGTCCCCGTGTTCCTCTACTCGCTGTTCCTCTTCGACCTGCTGCGCCACATGCTGGACTCGCAGGAGACCTCTCTCACCACCGCGTGGGACTACACGGTCCTGGACTACGAGAAGGAGCCTGAGAGCGTCGCGACGGAGGACGGGGGCACCACGACGGAGGCCTTCTCCGGCTTCGAGATGGCGCAGGCGTATTCGCGCTACATGTACTGCGACCACGAGTCGGGCATCGACAGCTACGGTCCGGGGAAGGGAATCGAGTGCAGTGATTCCCGTGAGTCCGAGGCACACCACGCCGACGTCGTCGCGCATGCGTGTTGGCTCAACCCCGGCGGTCAGCAGGTCTACTGCACCCTGGATGCGCAGGCCGTGGGTGCCTATGGCGTCACCCTCCACCAGTCCTTCATGGACACCTTCGGGAGGGGCGGCCTCATCCGTTGTTCCGCGCGCCTGGGCGTGCAGAACTACCTCCTCCCCGAGACGTTCCTGCCGGAGTTCTCCCGGGTGAAGCTGGCCAAGGAGAAGCAGGAACGTGACGATGGCGTCCACAACAACGCGATGGGACGCAACCCGGATGGCACCCCGGGCCATGGCCGGGGTGACAACGTCTACCTGCTCCCCTGGGAACAGATTGCCATCCTCACCGACACCTGGGCGCTCACGGAGCACGCGAACGTGCGGCCAGGCGTTCTTGGGAGGGAGGGGCTGCACGCGCGCGTCGTCCAGCTCTACCAGAACGAGGACAACCAGGGCTTCAGCGACATGTCCTCCGCGGCCGAGGACCTGGTCAGCCAGGCTGTCAGTTCCTCCATCCTGCACGACGGCCTGCGGCTGGACGGTCAGACGATGGACCATCCGGGCGACGACCCTCGGTCTCCCAGCCTCGCCATCAAGCCGCATGAAGGCGGCGGCGGGGTCGAGGAGGAAATCGAGCAGCAGGGCAGCCGCCAGGGCTACTTCAGCAGCGAGTGGCAGGACTGGGAGAACAACAACACCCAGCGGACCTATGAGGCGCGTGGCAACTGGTACCTGGGCTGCGCGAGGTCGGAGTCGTGCTGACGCCGAGCACCGCCACGCGGCCCATCGTGCGCGTCCCGGCGCTGCTCTTCTCCGTGGCGGTGGTGGGCGGCCTCATCGGCTTCTCCTGGGAGCACGCCGTCTACCGGGGCAGTGACAGCAGCCAGGAATGGAGCCCGCCGGAGCTGGAGACGGGCGTGGAGCCGTCCTCGCGCGGCTGGGTGCGCACGCCCGGGGAGGAGGCCATCCTTCAGCGGGCGCTCGTGCACTTCCCGCCATACCCCAACGCCACCCGCCCCGAAGCGCTGGCCGCGGACTACCTGGGGCCCGGGGCGCCCATGGCGGTGGCGTGGTTCTCCACGCAGGACACGCCCGCGCAAGTCCTGGAGCACTACACGCAGGCCCTGCTCGCCAAGGGGCTCCCGGTGCTGCACCAGCGCCACGGAGAGAAGGGCGGCTACGTGGGCTACTGGAGCCCCGCCACGGAAGAGGTTCGGTTGGTGTCCACGCTGGCACAAGGCGGCGAGACGCTGGTGTTCGTCTCCGCAGGCCAGGTGGAGGCCATGTTGCAGCGCACGGCGGCGGTGCCTGACTGGGTCCCCGTGCCTGGGGAGCTGGCGGAGACCCGCACCGTGAACTTCAACCTGGAGGGCGCCTCGCATCACGTGGTGACGGGCCAGCTCATGGAGCCGTCACCGGCGGAGGCGGCGCGGCGCTACGGAGACCTCCTCCGCGCGCGCGGCTGGTCGGTGGGAACGCCCGTGCCGGTGGAGGCGAATGGCGTCGCGTTCGAAGTGCTGAAGGAGTCGGCGAGCGGCCGCGCGGTGCTGCGCGGTCTCTCTCCGGTCCCAGGCGTCGAAGTCCAGCTCACGTTGCTACGCCGGAGTGTTGCCCCATGAGGAAGTCCCTGCGTCCGTCGCGGTCCGCCCGTGGCCAGTCCATGGTGGAGTACGCCATCGTCACCTCGGCCCTGCTGGGCTTCAGCACGATGGGGTGGCCCTTCCTGGTGGACCTCTTGAACGTCCTCCACCGCTACTTCAACTCCATCTACTACGTCATCCAGGCCCCCATCTGAGCCACGGGGCCTGGGCGCGAGAGCGTCTACGGCGTCACGGTGGTGACGAACTCCGCCTTGCCGCAGGAGACCTTGAGCACCACGGCCTCCTTCACGGCGTCGCGGTTGGCGTCCAGGGTGATTTTGCCCGCGACGCCGGGGAAGTCCTTGGTCGCGGCAATCGCGTCGCGCAGCGAGGGGCCGCTCAGGTCCGGCGCGCGCTTCATGGCGTCAATGGTCACCCGCGCCGCGTCGTAGGCCAGCGCGGCCACGCTGTCCGGCACGCTGCCGTAGGTGGCCTTGTAGCGGGCCAGGAACTTCTGGAGCACCGGGTCCGGGTTGTCCGGCGAGTAGTGGTTGGAGAAGTAGCTGCCCTCCAGCGCCGAGCCACCCAGCTCGTACAGCTTGTCGGAGTCCCAGCCGTCGCCGCCGAGCAGCGGCACCTTGAGCCCGATTTCACGCGCCTGCCGCGCGATGATGCCCACGTCCGTGTAGTAGCCCGGCACGAAGACGGCGTCCGGCTTCAGCCGCTTGAGGGACGTGAGCTGCGCGCGGAAGTCCGTGTCGCCCTTGGAGTAGCTCTCCTCGCCCGGCACCTCGCCGCCGAATGCCTTGAACTTGGTGGTGAACACATCCGCCAGGCCCATGGAGAACGCGCTCTTGTTGTCGCGCAGCACCGCCACGCGGGACAGCTTCAGGTTCTCCCGCGCGAACTTCGCCATGACCAGGCCCTGGAAGGGGTCGATGAAGCAGACGCGGAAGATGTAGTCGCCCTTCTGCGTGACTTCCGGCGCGGTGGAGGTCGGCGTCACCATGGGCACCTTGCCCGCCTGCGCCTTCTCCGCCATGGCCATGGACACCGACGAGGCGGCCTCGCCCAGAATCGCCACCACCTTGTCCTGCGTGATGAGCCGCGTCACCGCCTGGGCGCCTTCCTCCGGCCGGCCCTGGCTGTCGTACACGCGCACCTGGAGCTTCTTGCCCTTCACGCCGCCGGCTTCATTGGCCTCGTTCAGCGCCAGCTCGATGCCGTTGCGCGCGGAGACGCCAAAGGTCGCCTCGCTGCCTGTCAGGCTGCCGACCTCTCCCAGCAGAATCGTGTTCGAGTCCACCGGCGTGGCGGCGGTCCCGGTCGCCTGCCCCTCGGGCGAGGGCGCGGCGGGGGCGGGCGCGGTCTTCTTCTCGCAGGCCACCACGGCCAGGGCCAGGGTCGCGAGCAACATCAGGGGACGACGCATCGGCAAGGTTCCTCCGGGGGACGGTGGCGTCACCCTATCCCTCTCCCCCCCGCCCTCCAACCAGCGGCGCTTCAGGGAGGGATTCGAATTGCAATGTGGACTGAAAAGGTCCTGATTACGTAAGAGGTCCCCCCGGGGCCCGAGAATGTCGGCGCCTGGAACCCAGAGAGGAGACACCCGCACCCATGCTCCGGATGAGCAAGATGACCGACTACGGCATCGTGCTGATGACCGAGCTGGCTCGCGCGGATGGTGACACGCGCACCACCCGTGAGCTGGCGGCGCGCACGCGCGTGCCACTTCCCTCGGCCAGCAAGGTGCTCAAGAGCCTGCTTCAGGCAGCGCTCGTGGTGTCCCACCGTGGCGCCAACGGCGGCTATGGCCTGGCGCGGCCGGCCCATGAGCTGTCGCTGTCTGAGCTGGTCGCCGCGCTCGAAGGGCCGGTCGCCCTCACCGAGTGTGGCGTCCACACCACCGGCGGTGCGCCCTGTGAGCTGGAGTCCGTCTGCCAGGTGAGGGGCCATTGGCGTCTCATCAACAGCGCCATCCAGGAGGCCCTGGGGCGGCTGACGCTGGCGGACCTCATCGCCCCCGCGCCCCGCGTGCCCGAGCGCCTCGTGGGCCTGGGGACACCCGCTCGCCCGGCGCCTTCACCGGCCGCTGGCCATCCCGCTTCCGCATCCGCGACAGGAGTCCGCTCATGAGCACCGAAACCCTCCAGGAACTGACGCGCCGCCCGTACGCTGCGGGCTTCGTCACCCAGGTGGAATCGGACACGTTTCCCCCCGGGCTGGATGAAGACGTCATCCGCCAGCTCTCCGCGAAGAAGGGCGAGCCGGAGTTCCTCCTCGACTGGCGCCTCAAGGCCTTCCGTCACTGGAAGACGATGAAGGAGCCCACGTGGCAGGCCGTCACCTACAAGCCCATCGACTACCAGGCCATCAGCTACTACTCGGCGCCGAAGCAGAAGCCGTTGAAGGCCAGCCTGGACGAGGTGGACCCGGAGATTCTGCGCACCTACGAGAAGCTCGGCATCCCGCTGCATGAGCAGAAGCTGCTCCAGAACGTGGCGGTGGACGCCGTCTTCGACTCGGTGTCCGTGGCCACCACGTTCAAGGACAAGCTGGCCAGGGCCGGCGTCATCTTCTGCTCGTTCTCCGAGGCCGTGCGCGAGCACCCGGAGCTGGTGAAGAAGTACCTGGGCTCGGTGGTGCCGTACTCGGACAACTACTTCGCCGCGCTCAACTCCGCCGTCTTCAGCGACGGCTCGTTCGTCTACATCCCAAAGGGTGTGCGCTGCCCCATGGAGCTGTCCACGTACTTCCGCATCAACGCGGCGGAGACGGGCCAGTTCGAGCGCACGCTCATCGTCGCGGAGGAGGGCTCCTACGTGAGCTACCTGGAGGGCTGCACGGCCCCCATGCGCGACACCAACCAGCTCCACGCCGCGGTGGTGGAGTTGGTGGCGCTGGACAACGCCACCATCAAGTACTCCACGGTGCAGAACTGGTACCCGGGCGACGCGGAGGGGCGCGGCGGTATCTACAACTTCGTCACCAAGCGCGGCATCGCGCACCGGGCGGCGAAGATTTCGTGGACGCAGGTGGAGACGGGCTCGGCCATCACCTGGAAGTACCCGAGCGTCATCCTCAAGGGGGATGACTCGGTGGGTGAGTTCTACTCGGTGGCGCTCACCAACAACATGCAGCAGGCGGACACGGGCACGAAGATGGTGCACATCGGGAAGAACTCCCGCAGCACCATCGTGTCCAAGGGCATCTCCGCTGGCCGCGGGCAGAACACGTACCGCGGGCTGGTGAAGGTGCTGAAGAGCGCGGAGAACGCGCGCAACTACACGCAGTGCGATTCGCTGTTGCTCGGTGACAAGTGCGGCGCCCACACGGTGCCGTACATCGAGGTGAAGAACGCGTCGGCGCAGGTGGAGCACGAGGCGTCCACGTCGAAGATTGGCGAGGACCAGCTCTTCTACTGCCGGCAGCGGGGCATCTCGCAGGAGGACGCGGTGTCGATGATCGTCAACGGCTTCTGCCGCCAGGTGTTCAAGGAACTCCCCATGGAGTTCGCGGTGGAAGCGCAGAAGCTGCTCGGAGTGAGCCTGGAAGGGAGCGTGGGGTAGGCATGGCGCTTTTGACTGTTCGCAACCTGCACGCCCGCGTGGCGGGCAAGGACATCCTCAAGGGCATCGACCTGGAGGTCGCCCCCGGCGAGGTCCACGCCATCATGGGGCCCAACGGCTCCGGGAAGAGCACGCTGGCCAGCGTGCTGGCGGGCCGTGACGGCTACGAGGTGACGCAGGGCGAGGTGCTCTTCGACGGCAAGCCGCTGTTGGAGCTGTCCCCCGAGGACCGCGCCGCCGCCGGTGTGTTCCTCGCCTTCCAGTACCCGGTGGAGATTCCGGGCGTGGGCAACATCCACTTCCTGCGCACCGCGCTCAACGCGCAGCGCCGCGCGAAGGGGCTGGAGGAGCTGGACGCCATGGACTTCCTCCAGTTGGCCAAGGAGAAGTCGAAGCTGGTGCAGCTCGACGCGGCCTTCATGAACCGCTCGGTGAACGAGGGCTTCTCCGGCGGCGAGAAGAAGCGCAACGAGATTTTCCAGATGGCGGTGCTGGAGCCGCGGCTGGCCATCCTCGACGAGACGGACTCCGGCCTGGACATCGACGCGCTGCGCACGGTGGCGGGCGGCGTCAACGCGCTGCGCTCGCCCGAGCGCGGCATGGTGCTGATTACGCACTACCAGCGGCTGCTCGACTATATCGTCCCGGACAAGGTGCACGTCATGGCGGCGGGCCGCATCGTCCGCTCCGGCGGGCGTGAGCTGGCGCTGGAGCTGGAGGAGAAGGGCTACGGCTGGCTGGGGCTGGACGGGGGCAAGGCCAAGGCCCCGGTGGCGGAGGCGCGGCGATGACGGCGGCCCTGGCGCACTACCTGGACGTGGCCACGCGCTTCCAGGCGGCGCCCGAGCAGGCGTCCGCGCCGCAGTGGCTCAAGCGCCTGCGCGCCGACGCCCTGGCCCACTTCGAGCGGCAGGGGCTGCCCACGGCGCGTGACGAGGCCTGGAAGTACTCCCGGTTGGGGCCCATCGCGGAAGGAACGTTCATTCCAGCGGTGCGGGATGCCCGGGACGCCGCCCACCTGTCTTCCGTGGTGGAGCGGCTGGGCCTTCCGGGTCCCCGGCTGGTGTTCGTGGACGGGCGGCTGGCGCCGGAGCTGTCTTCCGTGGCGGGCCTGCCGCGCGGGCTGACGCTGAAGCCGCTGCGGGACGCGGTGCGCGAGGACGGCGAGCTGCTGGAGTCGCTGCTGGGGCAGCGGGCCCTGTCGAACGAGCAGGCCTTCACCGCGCTCAACGCGGCGCTGCTGGAAGAAGGCGCGCTGCTGCGCCTGGCGCCGGGCGCGCTGAGCGAGGTGCCCGTACAGTTGTTGTTCCTCACGCGCGGCGACGCGCCGGTGCTGTCCAGCCCGCGCATCCTCGTGGTGGCGGGGGAGAGCAGCGAGGCGACGCTGGTGGAGACGTATGCCAGCGCGGGCCCCGTGGGCTCGGCGGCGACGTTCACCAATGCGGTGACGGAGGTGACGCTGGGCGACAACGCCAGCCTCCACCACTACAAGCTCCAGGTGGAGGCGGACGCGGCGCTGCACGTGGGCGCCCTGCATGCGCGCCAGGGGCGGGACAGCCGCTTCGCGTCGCATGCCTTCGCCTTCGGCGGGGCCATGGCGCGCAACGAGGTCCACGCGGCCTTCGCGGGCGAGGGCGGCGACGCGACGCTGAACGGCCTCTACGTGGGGCAGGGCGCGCAGCACCTGGACAACCGCACGGCGCTGGACCACGCGGTGCCCCGGTGCACCAGCCGCGAGCTGTACAAGGGCGTGCTGGATGACCAGTCACGCGGCACCTTCCACGGGCTCATCCGCGTGCGGCCGGACGCGCAGCGCACGGACTCTCGGCAGCAGAACCGCAACCTGCTGCTGTCGGAGTCGGCGCAGGCGGACGCGCGGCCGCAGCTTGAAATCTTCGCGGATGACGTGAAGTGCGCGCACGGCGCGGCGGTGGGGCGGCTGGACGCGCAGGCGCTGTTCTACCTGCGCTCGCGCGGCGTGCCCCAGGCGGAGGCGGAGCGGCTGCTCACCTACGCCTTCGCCCGCGAGGTGGTGGAGGCGGTGCCCGCCGGCCCCGTGCGCGCGAACATCGAGTCGCTCCTGGCCCTGAAGCTTCCGGGCGCGGCGCAGCGCGAGGTGAAGGCATGAGCGGCTTCGACGTGAATCAGGTCCGCAAGGACTTCCCCATCCTCCACCAGGAGGTGCGGGGCCGGCCGCTGGTGTACCTGGACAGCGCCGCCACGGCGCAGAAGCCGCAGGCCGTCATCGACGCGCTGGTGCGCTTCTACCAGCACGACAACGCCAACGTGCACCGCGGCGTCCACGTGCTCTCCGAGCGCGCCACGGAGGCCTACGAGGGCGCGCGCGAGACGGTGCGCCGCTTCATCAACGCGCGGGACGTGAAGGAAGTCGTCTTCGTGCGTGGCACCACCGAGGCCATCAACCTGGTGGCGCAGACGTACGGGCGCAAGCACATCGGCGCCGGGGATGAGGTGCTCATCACCCAGATGGAGCACCACGCCAACATCGTCCCCTGGCGGATGCTGTGCGAGCAGACGGGCGCCGTGCTCAAGGTCATCCCCGTGGATGACAGGGGCGAGCTGGTGCTGGACGCGGTGGACGCGCTGCTGACGGAGCGCACGCGCATCCTCGCGGTGACGCACGTGTCCAACGCGCTGGGCACCGTGACGCCGGTGAAGGAGCTCACCCGGCGGGCCCACGCGAAGGGCATCCCCGTGCTGGTGGACGGCGCGCAGGCGGTGACGCACTTCCCCGTGGACGTGCAGGACCTGGGCTGCGACTTCTACGCCTTCAGCGGGCACAAGATGTTCGGGCCCACGGGCATCGGCGTGTTGTACGGCCGCAAGGAGATGCTGGAGGCCCTGCCGCCGTACCAGGGCGGCGGCGACATGATCCTCTCCGTGACGATGGAGAAGGTGACGTACAACCGGGTGCCGTACCGCTTCGAGGCGGGCACGCCCAACCTGGAGGGCGCGGTGGGGCTGGCGGCGGCCATCCGCTACCTGGAGTCGCTGGGGATGGCGCACGTGGCCGCGCATGACAGGGAGCTGCTGGCCTACGCCACGCAGGCGCTGGAGGCGGTGCCGGGGCTGCGCCTGGTGGGCACCGCGCGCGAGAAGACCGGCGTGTTGTCCTTCATGCTGGCGGATGTCCACCCGCACGACGTGGGCACCATCCTGGACCGCGAGGGCATCTGCATCCGCACCGGCCACCACTGCGCGCAGCCGGTGATGCAGCACTTCAAGGTGCCGGCCACGTCGCGGGCGTCGCTGGCGCTCTACAACACGCGTGAGGACGTGGACGCGCTCGTCCGCGGCCTGCACAAGGTCCTGGAGGTGTTCCGGTGAGCTCGGATGACTTGAGGGACCTCTATCAAGAGGTCGTGCTGGAGCACTCCAAGCGGCCGCGCAACTACCGCGTGGTGGACGGCGCCACCGCGGAGGCCGCGGGGCACAACCCGCTGTGCGGCGACCAACTGGTGGTGACGCTGAAGGTGGAGGATGGCGTCATCAAGGACGTGGGCTTCCAGGGCCAGGGCTGCGCCATCTCCAAGGCGTCCGCGTCGTTGATGACGGGGGCGGTGAAGGACCGCACGCGCGCGGAGGCGGAGTCGCTCTTCGAGCAGGTCCACAAGCTGGTGACGGAAGGTCCGGAGTCGGTGGACGTGGACGCGCTGGGCAAGCTGGCGGTGTTGTCCGGTGTCAGCGAGTTCCCCGCGCGGGTGAAGTGCGCCAGCCTGGCGTGGCACACGCTTCGCGCGGCATTGGAGGGACGCGGCGAGGCCGTGTCCACGGAGTAGGGGTGGAGGGCCACATGCGAGGAATGATGGCGGTGTTGGAGCGCGACGTGTCCGCGACAATCATCCCCAGCGGAGACCGGGTGATTCTGCCCGCGGGCTCCGAGCTGCGGGTGACGCAGACGCTCGGCGGCAACATCACGGTGCAGGACCCCTACGGTCAGCTCTTCCGCGTCGACGAGAAGGACGGCGGCGCGCTGGGCGAGGAGTTCGCGCCCAAGGAGCGGCCCGCGGGCGACCCCAGCGAGTTCAACGAGGAGCAGGTCTGGGAGCAGCTCCGCACGGTGTATGACCCGGAGATTCCGGTGAACATCGTCGAGCTGGGCCTGGTGTACGCGTGCAAGGCGGAGCCGCTGCCGGAGGGCGGGCAGCGGGTGGACATCCAGATGACGCTCACCGCGCCTGGCTGCGGCATGGGGCCGGTGCTGGTGGAGGACGTGCGCACCAAGGTGGGCTCGGTGCCCGGCGTGGCGGAGACGCGCGTCGAGCTCGTGTGGGACCCGCCCTGGGGGCAGGAGCGCATGTCGGACGTGGCGCGGCTCCAGCTCGGGTGGATGTAGCCACGGTGCGCGGGCCCTCGGCGCGAGGCGTCGCCAAGGGCCGTGACGTCTCAGCGCAGGCCAGCCGCCGCGCGCCCAGTCCAAGCGCCGCGGTGGCCAGCGTGCCCGCGAGCAGCTTCGGCCACAGGGCGGGCGCTTCGTGGCGCACGGGCACCATTGGCGCTCGCGCGGAGACCTCCGGCATCTTCTCCGCGAAGAGCTCCACCATGCCCTTGATGAACGCGAACATCTGACGCGGCCCCGGGCTGGACACCCAGTTGCCATCGCGCATCACCGGCTCGTCCACCCACCGGCCGCCCGCGTTGCGCACGTCGTCGCGGATGCCCGGCCACGAGGCCACCGCCCGTCCCTCCACGAGGCCCGCCGAAATCAGGACCCACGGCCCGTGACAGATGACGGCCATGGGCAGGTCCAGCGCGTCGGCGTCACGGACGAAGTCCAGCGCGAGCGCGCTTTGCCGCAGGAGGTCCGGGTTCACGAAACCTCCCGGAATCAGGACCGCGTCGAAGTCCGCCGCCTTCACCTCGCGCAGGGACGCGTCCACGCTCACCTTCTTGCCCGGGACGAGCAGGTTCATGCCTCGGATGCGGCCCTTGTGCGGTGAGACAATCGTCACCTCCGCGCCCTGCCGCTCCAGCTTCTTCACTGGCGCCGTCAGCTCCACCTGCTCGAAGCCATCCGCCGCGAGCACGGCCACCCGCAACCCTCTCAGCTTCTTCATCGCGCGCACCTCGCTGTGTCTGAACAGTTTGTCGTCACGACACTGTGCATCCCCGGGTGGCGGGCGCACGTCCGGGGAGGCGGGCAGGTGAGCCCTGGCCGTCACCCTCCGCGAGTGCACACTCCCTGGGCCCCGCGTTGTGCCGCCCCGGAGGGCGTGCTACCGACAGGGCCGTCTGGAGGTCCCCTGCATGTCCGCCGCTTCCGTTCCCCTCCGCCGTGCTCTCGTCGCGGGTGCCGTGATGCTGCTTTCTCCCATGGGCTGTGCCAGTGCCGGGGTTGCTCGCGCCGACAGCGAGCAGCCGACCTCTCGTGACGCGTCCTCGCCCACGCCGAAGTGGGGACTGGTCATCCACGGCGGCGCGGGTGTCATCTCCCGGGAGAACCTCTCTCCGGAGCGCGAGGCCGAGGTCCGCGCCGCGTTGACGCAGTCCCTCCAGGCGGGGCACGCGGTGCTGGCCAGCGGCGGCTCCGCGCTGGACGCGGTGAGCGCCGCGGTCCGCATCCTGGAGGACTCGCCGTACTTCAACGCGGGCAAGGGCGCCGTCTTCACGCACGACGGCGTCAACGAGCTGGACGCCGCCATCATGGACGGCACGACGCGCAAGGCAGGCGCGGTGGCGGGCTTGCGGCACGTGGAGAACCCCATCTCGCTGGCGCGGCTCGTCATGGAGCAGTCGCCGCACGTGATGATGGTGGGAGAGGGCGCCGAGGCCTTCGCGAAGTCGCAGGGCGTGGAGCTGGTGGACCCGAAGTACTTCTACACGGAGGACCGCTGGCAGGGCCTCCAGCGCGCGCTGGAGAAGGAGCGCGCGCAGCAGCAGCCGTCCTCCTCGATTCCGGCGGGGTATGACCCGGTGAGCGGGGACCACAAGTTCGGCACCGTGGGCGCGGTGGCCCTGGACAAGACGGGCGCGCTCGCCGCTGCCACGTCCACGGGTGGCATGACGAACAAGCGCTATGGCCGCGTGGGGGACTCGCCCATCATCGGCGCGGGCACGTACGCGGACGCGCGCTGCGCCGTGTCCGCCACCGGCCATGGCGAGTTCTTCATCCGCTACGCCGTGGCGCACGACATCTGCGCCCGCGTGGAGTACCAGGGCGTGCCGCTGCGACAGGCCGCCGACGTCGTCATCAACGACGTCCTGGTGAAGGTGGGCGGCGAGGGCGGCATCATCGCCATGGACCGTGAGGGCAACGTGGCCATGCCCTTCAACTCCGCGGGCATGTACCGCGGCACCATTGGCGAGGACGGCAAGCCCGTCGTAGCCATCTTCCGGGACGCGGCGGACGCCGCCGCGAAGTAGCGCGAAAAAACGCAGGGCCGCCTTTCAAAGTTTCCGCCGCGCGGTGTCATCAGGGACATGCGTGCCCTCTTGATGACAGTCCTTGGCGCCGTGCTCCTGGGCGGCCTCCCTCTGGCTTGTGACGGCGGCGACCCGGAGCCGCTCCAGGATGGCGGCGTCTCCATCCCGGATGCGTCGGCGGATGGCGGGAATCCCGACGCATCGAGCGACGCCGGCACCCCGGATGCGTCCACGGACGGCGGCGACCCCGACACGTCCGACGACGGTGGCGTCCCGGACGCGGGCGACGGCGCGCTCACGGTGACGGTGCTGGGCACCGGACAGGCGACGCTGGAGGGCGTGGCCTGGAGCTACCAGCTCCTGCGCCTGGAGGTGCCCGGCAAGGCCCCTTCCTACGCGCAGTGGTTCCCGCCCCGGAACCCCGGCACCTGGCCCGTCATGGTGCTCACGCGCCCCTATGACGGCATCGCGTGGACGGGCGAGGACGTGGACGCGCGGTGGGCGGCGCGGCCCAACGGGCTGTACCTGGATGACAGCGAGCCGAACTTCGACGGCGGCGCGCACTACATCGCCTACTCGCAGAGCACTCCGGAGACGATTGCGTCGGAGGCCTTCCTCTACCTGCGCCACGACTTCGGCGTGCTGGCCATCTTCGGCCGCTTCTACGCGGGCGGTAGCATCCAGAACGACCGTGACGACATGCTCGCGGGCATGCGCTTCCTCACCCAGGTGGACGGCGTGGACCGTGAGCGCATCGGCATCTTCGGAGGCTCCTGGGGCGGCTTCAACGCGCTGTACGCCGCGGCCGACGCACCCGCGGAGGTCCGCCCGAAGGTGGGCGTCGCGCTCTACCCGCTGTCGGACTTCGAGCACCAACTGGGCTACCTGGACGTCACCGTGCCGGCGCGGGTGACGGACCCGGCGATGCGCTCCAACTACGAGACGTTCTTCGAGCCGTACAGCCGCCGCATCTTCGCCACCACGGGCGGGCGCCCCAACACGCCGGGCGCGGACTACAGCCGGTGGACGGCGGCGCACCTGGCCTCGAGGCTGGAGGTGCCCTTCCTCATCATCCACGAGGACCGGGACGCGCTCGTGCCCTATGAGCAGACGCAGTCCCTGGTGGCGGCGGCGGGTGGCAAGGTGACGCCGCTCTACGTGCTGCATGGCACGCCCGCGGACTGGAACACCTCCCCGCTGAATCACGGCCCCCTGGTGGAGGCCTACGCGGGGGCCCTCACCCCGATTTATCTGGGGCACCTGCTGACGGAGCTTGGAGCGCCCACCCAGCAGCTCATCGTCCCGTATCTCCACGCTCATCTGCGCACCTGGCTTCAGGACGTGCGCGACTTGAAGCGGCAGGGGCTGGACATGGAGGCCGCGGCGCCGAGGCTGCGCACGCTCACCGACGTCCGGGTGCTGACGGTCGACGTGGGCAACGGGCGCGTCGTCAGCGGTGCCGCGTTGATGGCGGAGGAGGTCAACGCCGTGTGGGGCACTCAGCACACAGCGGCCACCATCCGCGACGCGCTCGGGGTGGGGCTGCCTCCCTGAGCGCGTCCTGAGACGTCAGTCCCGGCCACCGCGGCGTCCACCGTCGCCGCGGCGGTTCCCTCCGCCGGGCGAGGCGCCGTGCCGTCCGCCGTGCCCACCGGGCGACGCCCGGTGGTAGTTGCCGCCATTGCCCCAGCGGTTGCCGCTGTTGCCCCGGTAGTGCTGCCGCACCGGGCTGGGGCCGCGACGGTAGCCGCTGCCGTGGTGGTAGACGTGGTGGCGCACCGCCGGGTACCGCCGCCAGGAGTGCATGAAGTAGTGCGGGTGCCGGCGCGCCACGGTGACGTGCGCGTGGCGGTAGACGGGCACGGTGATGCGCACCGAGCCTCGGGTGGCCCAGCCGCCCGCGGTGAAGTACCAGGACGGCCCGCGGCGGGCCCAGCGCGAGGCCACGTAGACGAGCCCGGGGCGGGGCGGGGCGGCCCACATGCCATCCACCCACACGTAGTTGGCGCCGGCCCAGTACCAGTAGCCGGGCGTCCAGACGTAGGTGGGCGCAGGCGGCGGCGGGGCGTGCTCGACGCGGAGCGGCGGCGGCGCCTGCTGCGTGGACAGCTCCTCGCTCGTCACGGCGATGGGAATCTCCACCTCCGTCGAGTCAAGCCGGGCCCAGCCTCCAGACACCCACCGGAACATCCGGCCGTCCGACTCCCAGTAGCCGTTGATGAACCGGTAGCCGTCCATGGGCGCCAGCCAGGTGCCGGCGTTGAAGCGCCACTCGTTGCCGTCCCAGTACCAGTGGCCGGAGGCCCAGACGGCGCCCTGGAAGGGCCGGCCGTCGGATTCTCGGCGGGGAGCTGGGGCGGGGCATAGGGCGCCATGGGCGCCGTGTCCTCGTCCTCGAACTCCGTGTCGTCGTACGCGTATTCGGAATATCCCGGCTCTGACGCGGGGACCGGCGCGGTCTGCGCGTGAACCATGGGCGCCGCAAGCAAGGTCACCAGACAAGCCCACCATCGAGGAGTCATCGCGTCATCTCCGTGGGTTACCAGACAGATTCTGCCACCGGCCCCCCTGGAAGTCCGTCGTGCGGGGCCGGTGTGGAAAAAGACGCGGTGCCTTCCGGCTTTATTCACCCCCCGGCTAGGGCTTCACCAAGACGAGCTCCCGCGTCTGGATGAGGTCCACGTCTCCGGTGAATCCAGAGAACAGCTCGTACTGGTTGGGCTGGACGCGGTTGCGCGGCAGGCGCAGTGACTCGGTGACGCTGAGCGTCGCGCCGTCCTGCTTCTCCGTCCGGGTGAAGCGGCCGAAGGCGTTCTCCGCCTGGAGCGAGGCCTGGGGGTCGGCGAGCTTCCAGCCCTTGGGCATGGTCAGCGACACCTGGGTGCGGCTGGCCTCGGTGGTGTCGATGTAGAGCGGCGTGCGGCGCGTGCTGAGCTGCACGAAGCGCCGGCCGAGCTGCGCGGGGAAGGTGAGGGCCCCAGCGCCATCCGCTGGCCGCCCTCGAGCCGCCCGAAGCGCGGCACGGTGAACTCGTAGCGCAGCACGAAGGGCGCGCCCACCTGCTCCTGGCTCTCCAGCTTCACGCTCGACAGCGAGGCGCCCCCGAAGTACCGCGCCACCGCGCCCTGCAGCGCCTGGTTGCGGCTCTCCGCCGACAGCTGGTTGAACGCTTCGGCAATCTGCGCGGCCTCGAAGCCGGAGTACGTCTCCTCGCCCTGGCCGCTGAGCGTGCCGTCCTCGGAGAGCTTGAGCGCCAGCTTGACCTCCTTGCCGGGGACCTCCTTCATGGGCGGCGTCTGCACCTTCTGCAGCGGGCGGCCGGGCTCGGGCAGCATCCAGGCCTCCCGCCCGCCCATGGCCAGCTCCGGCAGCTCACCGAAGGGGCCGTAGCGCACGGAGGTGTCCACCCAGACGGGCTCCGCGCCGGGCACTTCCACGCGCAGCGCCGCGTAGGGCAGCAGCGCGTCCTGGGGGAAGGTGTAGGGCGACGGGTCGGTGTTGAAGGTGCGCACCGCCACCACGCGCGAGGGGATGCCCAGCGCTTCCAGGCCGGCCTTCATCACCGTCAGCCGGCTGCCCCGGTCCTGGGCCACCGTGGACGCCGCCGTCTGGCTCAGGCTCGCGTCCCGGCCGGAGAAGCGCTGCATCACCGCGGCGTGCAGCGCCTTCACCGCGTCCAGGCCCGACTTGCCCTCGGCGGCCTTGCGCGCGAAGGCGTCGACCTCCGCCGTGCGAATCCACCGCTCCTGGAAGGCGTCGCCGTAGAGCTTCACCAGGTTCTCGTTGCCCGTGTCGCCCGCGCCCACGATGACGAAGGGCAGGTACTCGTTGGCGGAGGGCGGCGCGTCCGGCTCGGGGATGAACGGCGGCACGCGGCGCGTCTCGAAGTGGAACACCTCCACGTCGCCGTCCACCTTGGGCTCCGGCGCCTTCATCCCGTGGGCGTCCACCTTCATGCCCACGCCCTTGGGCGCCACCACCGTGTACGTCACCCAGGCGTTGGGCTGGTTCGCAATCTGGAAGTAGAAGGCGGACGCCGTGAAGCCCGGCTGCGCGGGGCCGCGCGGGGGCTCCGCCAGCAGGTACTCCACCTCCACGTAGTCGCCCACGGCCACGCCGGGCAGGCTCACCGTGTCCTTGCCCTCGATGTTCTCCGGCTCCAGCACCCGGCCGTCCGCCTTGATTGTCCGCAGCGCCAGCACCTGCGCGCCGCGCGGCACGTTCACCTCGGCGATTTCCTGCACACCCGACTGCTCCAGCGCCTTCTGCACCGTGTGGATGCGGTTGACGATGCTGCCGTCGGGGTAGACTCGCACCGCCGCCGCGTCCAGCACGAAGGCCGCCGCGCTGCCGCCGCTGACGGGCTCCGCCTCGTAGGCGCGGATGGCCTCGCGTCCGTCCACCGCGTGCGCCTGGAGCAGCTCGCGGCCCGTCTTCGCGCGCTCCACCGTGCGGCGCAGCGTCAAGTCATCACCGGCCATGGCCAGCGCCTGCTCGCGCAGCTTGAGCGCCTCGGCCTGCTGACCCGCGTACTCGCGCACGTCCGCCATGCGCTTCACCAGCTCCGCGTTGCGCGGCCACACGGTGGCCAGCTTCTGCAGCACCGCGGTGGCCTCGTCGAAGCGGCGCTTGGACACGTGGAGGTTGGCCAGCGTGGTGCCCAGGTTGATGCTGCTGGGGTCGCGGGCCTGCATCTCCGCGTACAGCTTCGTCGCCGTCTCGATGTCGCCGCGCGTGCGCGCGTGCTCGGCCTGGCGCATCACCGTCCCCGGGCAGCCATTGAGGGACGCCACCAGCGTGTCGCTCCGCTCCGCCGCGTCACGGCGGCGGGCCAGGCTGTACTGGAGCGTCAGCGCCTCACACAGGCCGGGCTGCGCCTCCAGCGCCGCGGCGAGCGACTCCTCCGCCAGGGCCTCCACCTCCAGCGCCAGCGCGGCGCGGGCACGCAGCATGAACACCGGGTGGCCAGCGGGCTGCGCCACCTCGGACGCCGTCTTCAGCGTCTCCATGGCGGAGGCGGGCTGGCCCTCGTCGAGGAACAGCTCCGCGCGCAGCAGCAGCGCCGCCACGTTGCCCGGGTCCTTGGCCAGCACGGACTCCAAGTCACGCGTGGCCCGGCCGCGCGCCACCTTGGAAGGCACGGTGCGGTCCGCGGAGGCGACCTCCGCGCGCAGCCACAGCAGGGCCGGCGTGTTGGCGTCCACCGACGCCATCAGCCGCCGCGCGCCGTCCGCGTCCCGCTGCAGGCCGTCCCGCACCGCCAGCACGACGGCCAGCAGCTCGCCGGCCTCCTCGTGCAGGGCCGTCTTCAGGCTCTCCGTGGTGGGGAACACGCCGGGCGTCTCGTCGGAGACCTCGGCCTTGCTGCCCCAGGCCTTCGGCGCGGGCCCGGTGGCCGCGCTGAAGCGCACGCCGACGGCCGCCCGTCCACGCGCAGCAGGGCGAAGGTGAGCAGGCCAGAGGTGCCGCCCTTGAGCTGACGCACCACGAAGCGGTGCTTGCCCGCGGGCAGTTGCACGGCGCGCGAGGTGACGGTGGAGGCGGCGCGCTCCCAGGCCCGGCGCTCCATCAGCGGGGCCCCGTCCATCAGCACCTGGTGCGAGGTGCCGCTCACGGTGCGCGCCACGTAGAGGCCCGGCTCCGTCACGTCCGCGTCGAAGGCCTGCAGGTAGAGGTCGCCCTGGCCCGGCTCGCCCGTCAGGTCCATCCGGCCATCGGGGGCGTGCACCGTGCGCACCGGCAGCGGGCCGAAGGCGCTGGTGAAGGGGCCCGCCAGCGAACCATTCTGGCTCACGGGCGTGCTCTCATCCCAGGACAGCAGGTGGAAGGGGGAGAAGGGCCCCACCAGGGAGACCTCATTCACTCCGCCCAGTTGGTGCATCGCCGCGTCGCGGGCCTCCGCGTCGCCGCGCACCACGCCCACCGACATCCGGGCGCCGCG
>JBKGHI010000102.1:0-27573 GCA_046520405.1 Myxococcus sp. 1LA | reverse complement strand
GGGCCGTCCGCCGGACCCGCCGCCCGCGGGCGCGCCGGGCAGCCGCCGCGGGGAGATTCGCGACAACCTGCCTTCGCTCCTCACCGCCTTCTACCTCTCCCGGGAGACGGGCGAGCTGGGCGTGCAGCGCGGCAAGGTGAAGAAGGTCGTCTACTTCGAGAAGGGCACGCCGGTGTTCGCCCTCTCCAACCTGCTCGCGGACCGCTTTGGCCAGTTCCTGGTCCGCGTAGGGAAGATCAAACCCGAGCAGCTCCAGGACGCGTCGGCGGTGGCCGCGCAGTCCAACCGCCGCACCGGTGACGTGCTGGTGGAGCGCGGGCTGCTCAAGGACACCGAGCGCCTCTACTACGTGGGCCAGCAGGTGAAGGCCGTCATCTACTCGCTCTTCGCGTGGGATGAAGGCTCGTACGTGCTGAGCTTCCGGGAGAAGGCGAGCGCGGAGTCCATCAAGCTGGACGTGCACCCGGCCAACCTCATCGTCCGGGGCATCAAGAAGCTCTACAAGCCGGAGCGCCTGCGCCGCCTGCTCCAGCCGGAGGACCGGCTCATCCCCGCCGTGGCCCCGGCGTACCAGCTCAACGAAGTGGAGCTGGAGCGGTGGGAGGCGGAGCTGCTGCCGAAGATTGACGGCAACCGCACCGTGGCGGAGCTGCTGGCCTTCGCCAACCGCCCCGAGCACGTCGTCTACGGCTTCCTGGTGGCGATGATGTCGCTGGGCATCCTGGACAAGCGCGGGTAACCGCCGCGCCGTCCGTCCCCGCCGCGACAAGCGGGGACACCGCGCCGGGGCTCAGCCGCCGGCCAGCCGCGAGCCAATCCAGAACAGGCCCAGCGCGGCGGAGCCCACGGCCACCGCGCGCTGCACCCAGAGGGTGATTTGCGCGTTCAGCCGGGCGATGCCCTCCGCGAAAATCAGCCCCACCACGCCCATGCCGACGAGGATGCCCAGCGCGAAGCCGGGCAGGTACATCCACGCGGCCACGCTCATGCTGCCGCCCACCAGCAGCGGCGGCAGCGCCAGCAGCAGCGAGCGCACGCCGCTGACGGCCATCAGCGCGCCGGCGGTGGTGCTCACCGTGTGCACGTGCTGATGCGGCTCCTGGGTGTGGCCGGGCAGGTGCGGGTGGCCGTGGCCCAGGCTGTTGGGGAAGAGCAGGGCGGCCACCGCGAGGGCCACCAGCACGGCGCCGCCGAAAATCTCGGCCCAGCGCTCGAAGGTCTCCGACAGGCCCACGCCCGCCAGGATGCAGAGCGCGGCGATGCCGCCCAGCATCGCGGCGTGTCCCAGCGCGAAGCGCACGGCGGTGGCGATGGCGGCGCGGCGCCGGCCTCCCCCCAGGGTACCGAGGGTGGCCATGGCGGCGCAGTGGTCCGGGCCCACGGCGTGGAGCATGCCTTGGGACAGGCCAAGCAGGAAGGCGAGGAGAATGGGCTGCACGACGCGGCACCCTAGCCGTGCTTCAATCGGGAGGCCAGCAGGAGAGGAGAACCTACCCTTCATGAGGATGACCACCCGACGGCTGTCCGCCGTCATGCCGCTCGCGCTCTGTCTGCTTTTGTCGCCGGGGTGCGACAAGGGGCCCGACCAGCTCCGGGACGCGGAGAAGTCCTACCGCGAGCTCATCGACCGCCGCGTGTCCCCCCTGGACGCGGCCTGGGACCCCGTCATCGCCTCCTACGAGGCGATTCCGAAGGACTCCAAGGCCCGGCCCGCCGCGGAGCAGCGCATCGCCACCATCCGCCGCCTGCGGGGAAAGCTGCCGCCGCGTCCCCTGGCCACGCCGGGCGCCACGGGCCCCGGGACATCCGAGGTGGACACCAAGCGCGCCGCCTGTGAGGCCCTGGCCATCAAGCTGGGCCAGACGCCCGAGGGCCCCGCCCGCGAGCCCCTGCACCAGGCGCTGACCGAGTGCCGCAAGGCGCTGGTCAAGCTGGAGGCCCACAGCCATCCGGCCGGGGAGCATGGCCATGACCATGGCGAAGAGCCGGGGCATGGCGCGGCACCCACGCCGTAGCGGAGCGAAAACGGCTGGGCGTTGAGTGGCGCGGGCTTTGTGGCTAATGAGCCCGCATGCCCATCCCCCAAGCAGGTGACAAGGCCCCCGCCTTCCAGGTCCCCGACCAGGACGGAAATCAGGTCTCGCTCGCGCGGTTCGCGGGCCGCAGTGTCGTCCTCTACTTCTATCCGAAGGACGACACGCCCGGCTGCACCGTGGAGGCGTGTGGCTTCCGCGACGAGCACTCGGCGCTGGAGGCCGCGGGCGCGGTGGTGCTGGGCGTCTCCGCAGACAGCACCGCGAGCCACCGGAAGTTCGCGACCAAGTTCAACCTGCCCTTCCCTCTGCTGGCGGACGTGGACCACGCGCTGTCCGAGGCCTACGGCGTCTGGGGTGAGAAGTCGCTCTACGGCCGCAAGTTCCTGGGCATCACCCGCGCCACCTTCCTCATCGGCCCGGATGGCGTGGTGAAGCAGGTGTGGCCCAAGGTGAAGGTGAACGGCCACGTCGCCGAGGTGATGGCCGCGCTGAAGGGCGAAGCCCCGGCGGCCTCCGATGAGGGCGGGAAGAAGGCGCCCGCCGCGAAGAAGCCTGGGACCGCCAAGAAGGCGGCGGCGAAGAAGGCCTCCAGGAAGTAGCGCCCAAAGCGCGGGTGGAGCCCGTGGCCGGCAAGACGTTCGCCATCCATCAATTCCAGCCAGGGATGGCGCCCACGGGCTCAGGGGCGCCCTCCCGCGAAAGAGGGCTTCCTCGACGACGAAGAAGCCCGCTGCCCCGCAGGAATTGCGCCGACGGGCCTCGAGGCGCCTTCCCGCGAAAGCGCGCTTTCTCGACGAAGAAGTAGCTCTCAATCTCGGGGCCTCCAGCGGCGTGGAAGAAGGCTGCTCCCGCCCCCTCGCTGGGGCAATATGTCGCCATGCGGACGGGGACTCACCCCGTGGTCTCCACGCCCGGCGTGCCCCATCTTCGGGAAGTACGAGCAACCAGATTGAAGGGACTCGGAGGAGTCGACATGCGCGAGCGGAATTTTCGGCGGTGGGGTACGGCGGCGGTGGTGGTGGGCGCGACTCTGGTCGTGGGCTGCAGGGGCCTGCCGGAGACGGGTGGCAGTCAGCCGGATGAGCCGCGGGGCAGCCTCGTCGCTCAGCGCGGCGACCAGCCCGACGCGATGAAGAACATGGAGGGCGGCAACACGAACAAGCCGCTGCCGCCTTGGACGCTGCCGGCGAACCGGGGCTACAACGGCACCATCGCCCAGATGGGCTCCAGCATCGACCCGCGCACGGCCAAGAACGACGGCACCCAGGGCCGCTCCATCCATGACGACGCCGGCAAGATGATGGGTGACCGGTACCACGTGGAGGGCGGCGCCGCGTATTCGCCCGCGGCCCAGGGCCTGGGCGGCGAGGACGGCGCGGCCGTGGGCGGCAAGCGCGGCGGCCACTACAGCGGCTACGCCCCGCTGGGCTGGCAGGACCGCAGCGGTCCCTACATCCGCTGAAGTCATTCCGGGGCGGCCGCGTGTCGCCCCATGGCCGCTCCCGGTGGCTTCCACCGGGAGCGCGGCCGTCCGCGCCTCAGCGGGAGGCCAGCATCACCTCGGTCGGGTCGCGGCCGGTGAAGCTGCTGACGAGCCCCTCCGCCAACGCGTGGTGCTCCGGGCTCCCCAGCAGCGCGAGCCGGTCCTCCGCCGGGTGCGCGAAGCGGGTGCTGAGCGCGTCGAGCCGGCGGTGGGCCTGGGCAATCCGCTCCCGCGAGACGCGGCCCGACTCCACCGCTTTCACCAAGGCCTCGATGGCGCGGCGCTGCACGTCCGCGTTGTGGCACACCAGGAACAGGTCCACGCCCGCGAGCGTGCCCTGCACCGTGGCTTCCTCCACGGAGTAGTGGCCCGCGATGGCCTTCATCTCCAAGTCGTCGCTGACCAGCACGCCATCGAAGCCCAGCTCCTCGCGCAGCACGCCCTGGAGCACGCGCGGGCTCATGGTGGCGGGCACGCCCGGGTCCAGCGCGTCGAAGAGGACGTGCGCCGTCATCAGGGACGCCAGCTTCGCCTGGGCGAAGGCGCGGAAGGGCACCAGCTCCACGCGGCGCAGCCGCTCCAAATCATGGGGCAGCCGCGGCAGCGTCAGGTGGCTGTCCGTGGTGGTGTCGCCATGTCCGGGGAAGTGCTTGCCACACGACGCCACGCCGCCCGCCTCCAGGCCTCGCGCGAGCGCCACGCCCAGCCGCGCCACCTCCTCCGCCTCGCGGCTGAAGCTGCGGTCGCCGATGACGGGGTTGGCTGGGTTGGTGTCCACGTCCAGCACCGGCGCGAAGTCCCAGTCGAAGCCCAGCGCGCGCAGCTCGTACGCCAGCAGCCGGCCCACCCGCTCCACCTGGGCCGCGTCGCCGCGTTGTCCCAGCTCCCGCATGGGCGGCAGCGCGGTGAAGGGCGCGCCGCGGAGCCGGGCCACGCGTCCGCCCTCCTGGTCCACCGACAAGATGAAGGGCCGGCCCGCGCGGGTCTTCAGCGCGTGGCACAGCGCGGCGGTGTCCCCGGCGCCGCCCACGTTGCGCTTGAAGAGGATGGCGCCGTAGATGCCGTCATCCATCAGCGCGGCCAGCTCGCTGTCGATGTCGGTGCCGGGAAAACCCACCATGAAGAGGCGGGCGCAGTCGCGGTAGAGGGTGGAGGAAGTCGTCACGGCCGGCAGTCTGTCAGATGCCGGGGGGCGGGTGCTCGGGAGGAACGCCGTTTCCCCTGAAGCGTCGCCTGCCTGGCAGGCCGCAGGGCGTCGAGGCGCGCGACGGGCTATTGGAGGATGGCCCCCTGGGCGAAGCGCTTCACCACCACCAGCAGCCCGTCCAGGGAGAAGGGCTTGGGCAGGAAGGCCGCGCAGCGGAGGTTCTTCCAGTAGTCCGGCGGGCTGGCGCTCATCATCACCACCGGGACGTCGCACAGCAGGGGATTGCGCTCCATCGCATCCAGCAGGGCGGGGCCATTCATCACCGGCATCATGTAGTCGAGCAGCACCAGGCACGGGCGCTCCTCGGCCATCCGCTCCAAGGCCTCCTTCCCGTTGAGCGCGATGGCTGTCCGGTAGCCTTCGTCGCTCAGGAGGTCGCGCATGGCCTCGACGATGCCGAATTCGTCATCGACGATGAGGATGGGGCCCATTCCTACGTCCCCTGGCGCCCGCCGCCGGGATGCCGGGGCTCGGTCCACGTGGCCGACCGTGGCTGGCCGGTCATCATCGACTCGACATCCGTGAACGTGTCCCTCACCTCCATCCCGCTCGGGGTGATGCGCAGCTCACGCAGCGCCATGTCGTGCGGGCTGTTGCGCAGCTTCACCACCGCGATGACGCGGCGCAGTTGGCCGTTCAGCTCGGCCTGGCGCAGGAAGAGGATGTTCTCCGCCACCATGGAGATGCCCTTCATCGGCAAGGCCACGTCCGGACCGAACAGGGAGGTCGACTCGACGGAGTAGAGCAGCGTCACACCGCGCATGCGGCACTCGTTGACCAGCGCGGCCAGGAAGCGGGACACGCGCGGCATGCGGATGGCCGCCCTGCGGAGCGCGTCGTAGCCGTCCAGGAAGAGCCGCCGCACCCCGTGCGTCCGGATGATGTCCAGGAGCTGTACGCCGAGCTTGTCCAGCAGGTTCTCCGTGGGCGGCCGGAAGCTGACCTCGAAGTTCCCCTGGTCGATGAAGGGCTTCAGGTCGAGCCCGATGCCCGCCGCCTGCGCCACCATGCGCTCGGGGGAGTCGTAGAAGGCGAAGTAGTGGACGCGCTCGCCCCGGCGGGCGCCCTCCGCGAGGAAGTTCAGCCCCAGCAGCGTCTTCCCGCTGCCTGATGGGCCCAGGAGGATGGTCGTCGAGCCCAGGGGGACGCCGCCGGCCAGCATCGCGTCCATTCCGGGGACGCCGAGCGCGCACTTCGCCTCCAGCGGAGGTCCCGGCGGCGGACCGGACTCCGCGAGCGCCTCCAGCCGCGGGTAGATGACGATGCCGTCCTGGGTGATGTCGAAGCTGTGCTTGCCCAGCAGATAGGCGCTGCCGCGGAACTTGCGCACGAACAGCTCGCGCACGGCGCGCGCGCCGAACATGCGCTGGCGGAGCAGGATCAACCCATCCACCATGGTGTGCTCGGCGCGCAGGCCCTGGCCCCGGCCCGTGGTGAGGATCAGCGTGGTGCAACCCATGAGGCCCGTCACCACCTGGAGGCCGTGGATGAACTTCTTGATGGCCTGCTGTGACGGCGCCACCTCCTCCGCGGCCACCAGCCCGTCCAGCACGAGCAGCGTGGCCTGGTGGTTCTTCGTCTCCTTGCGGATGAGCTCCGCCAGCGCGTCCAACCCGCCCTGCTCCAGCACGGTGAAGGCGCTCAGGTAGGTGATGGCGTTGGGCAGGAGCGTCGGGTCGAAGTACGACAGCGAGGAGAGGTTGCCGACCAGCTCCGTGTGCGACTCCGCCAGCAGGGTCAGGTAGAGGACGCGCCCGCCGTGGCGCTTCGCGTGGTGGAAGCACACCTGGTTGGCGAAGATGGTCTTCCCCGAGCCCGGCAGTCCCATCAGCATGTAGGTGCGGGCCTTGCGGAAGCCCCCGTGCAGCACGGTGTCGAGTCCAGGGATGCCCGTGGAAATCCGTTCCGCCATGCGTGGAGTGCCTTCGGTCATTTCGCGTTCCCTTTCCTGGGCCCGGCCCGGGTGTGGCCCCGCTGGAATGATGGGAGCAGTGCGCTCGCCTTCTCAGGGGAACACCTGGTGCCACAGCGCCTCTTCCGGGCTGCCGCTGAAGCAGGTGGGCTTCAGCGGCATTCAACCTCCGGTGGAGCGCCTCAGAAGTTACGCTGGACGGTCCGCGCGGTGCCGCCCGTGGGGCCAGCACCGCTCGCGATGCGATACCAGCTCTGGCCATCCGTTGAATAGCGGAACCCGAATGCATACGCGTTCCACGGCGTGTACGCGAGCGGCTCCGAAGCCAGCTCCCAACGGTACCGGTAGTTGTTCCCCACCCGCCACTGGTAGGTCAGCCAGCGGTACTGCGTGGCGGCGCCGTCCACGCTGAACTCCACCTGCGCCTGGATGAGCTCCGGACGCGCGGTGGCGGCATCCGTCACGCCGGGCACGTACACGTCCGCCTCCACGAACTTGCAGGCGCGCTCCATGACGTAGCTGTCGATGACGATGGGGTCCGGCAGTCCGGGGCGGTGCTCGCAGTCGCGCGCGAAGCTGCCGCCCCAGTCGCCAGCCCACGCCACCGCGGAAGGCGACTGCGCCTCCACGGGGAAGACGTAGTTCAGGCCGTAGTTGCTGTCGTAGCGCGCGGTGCAGGTGCGGCCCGAGGTGAAGAACCACGTCTCCACGCTCGTGGCGTCCGAGGGCACCGTCACCTCGAAGGGCTTGTTCACGAACGAGGTGCTGCCGGTGGCCTGCTTCACGCTGCCACTGAAGAGCTGACCGCTGGGGAGGAAGCGGACATAGGCCAACGTGTCCCACGCCTGCGTGCCGGCATAGGTGCTGTGGTGACAGTCCGTCATCCGGTACAAGTCGTAGTCGACGACGAGCTGGCCGCCGCGGACGATGGCGCCATGCTGCGAATGCGACCAGCCGTTGAGGAAGCGCACCGTGGCGGTGGGCGTGGTGAGCGGCGCCTGCTGCGTCTGCGTGGCGGGGTCGGCCGGCGTCTCCTCGTGCTGCGGCGCCCCACCACAGGCCGCCAGCAGCGGCAACGCGAGGGTCAGGGACTTCCAGGCAGACGTCTTCATGCGGGGTTCTCCAGAAAGCGTGGAGTCCGCCACTTACCAGGACTTCATGACACGTGCGCTGCTGGACGCTCGCCCTGTCGGAGAGCGAGCGGTTTCATGGTGGGCTGCTGGGAGAGGGGGCGGGCTCCGACGGCGTCAGGGGGAGTGCGGCGGAGGTGGTGGCCACCGCGAGGTTGCCGGCCGTGTCCTTGCCGAGCGCGTAGAGCTTGATGGCCCCTTGGACCGCCGGCATCCGCACCCGCCAGGTGCCCTGCGTCGGGCCGGGCTGGGTGTCCAGCCGGCGCACCTCGTCGCGCCCATGGCGCGTGGCCGCGCCCCGGAAGTTGTAGGCGAAGGAGAGGCCCTGGAGCTTCGGGTCGCCGTCCGCCACGTCGACGCGGACGAGCGCCCAGGTGGTGGGGCCTTCCTTCACCGCGCCCTGGACGGCCACGGCGGCGATGCGCGGCAGCGGCGTGGGAGGCTTCTGGCCCGTGTAGGCCTCGCGCACCGCCCACCAGGCGGGCCGCGTGGCGGTGCCGGACAGCATGCCCAGCCAGAGGCTGGTGTGGTCGAACGACGACGAGAAGTTGAACACGAACAGGCCCAGGCACCGGCCCTCCTTCACGTGGGGCGCCAGGGCGGTGTTCCATCCGTCGACGATGGCCGCGTACTTCTCCGCGTCGGTGGGTTCGCGAGGCACGCCGTGGGCGTCCTTGGGCGCGTCCCACTCACCCTGCGCGCCGAACTCGGTGATGAACCAGGGCTTCTTCACGCCGGCCTTCGCCAGCTCCGAGGGCAGCACGTGGATGCCGCCGCCGTAGACGTTGAGGCCGTACGCGTCGAGCGACGGCACGTGCTTCTCCCACCAGGGCACCGCCATCGTCCATGCATCCACGGAGATGACGGGGTGGTTCGCGTCCTCCTTCTTGACGTCGCGGACCACCTTCTCCAGGAAGCGCGCGTAGGCCTCTTTCGCCACGTCGTTGGGGCTGTTGAGGATGACCTCGTTGCCCAGGCCCCAGGCCAGGACGGCGGGGTGGTCCTTGAAGCGGCGCACCTGCGTCAGCGTGTCCTCGTGCTGCTTTTTCATTCCGGCCGAGTCGCGCGTGTAGTCGAAGTTGTCGTCGCCCTCCGCGCCGGGCCGGCCGTGCCGCATCCAGAGGCCCACGAGCACCTTCAGGCCATGCTTGTGCGCGGCGTCGAGCAGGAACGGCGTCTCCGAGCCGGTGCCCCACGTGCGCAGGGTGTTCACCCCGAGCGCCGCGAGCCGCGCGCAGTCCGCGTCGTAGGCGGTGCTGTTGCTGCTGCCGCTGAAGGTGACGCCGCGGGCCACGTAGGCCCGCCCGTCCACCTGCAACTGCCATTGGCCGTCCTTCTGGAGGAGGACGGTCCGGGCCGCCGCCGTTGAAGGCAGCAGCAAGAGCGCTCCGAGGAGCGCGCAGCCGAGGAAGGTGGACCGGGCGGCGGGCATGGGGGGCCTCTCTCAACTAGCCGCAGTCGTCGGCGAAGAAGTCCGCCCAGAAGGACGTCGTCTGGGCGCAGCCCGGACGCGAGGCCGTCACGTACAGGGTGAAGTAGCCCACCGAGGTGGCGGAGAGGTTCATGCTCGGGCCCGTGTCCCAGTGCAGGTCCGCGTAGTTGCTCGTCCACGTGTACGTCACCCCGCTTTCGGGGCTGTTGATGTAGTAGCGCCCGAAGGGGTGGCTCGACGGATAGCACACGGCGATGCCCTGCCGGATGGTCCGCGCCAGGGGCGCGCAGGAGACGGGACCACACGCCTGCGTCGCGCCATCACACGTGACGGAGGTGGCGGTGGAGGTGCAGTTGCCCACGGCGCTCGAGCACTGGAGCGTCGAGCCGTTGGCGCAGGCGAGCGTCACCGTACAGGCGCTGAAGGCCTCCACGTTGCCTTCCACGTCGGAGGACTCGAGCGCCGGCGCGGGGTCCTCAAGGAGGGGCTCCTCGGCGCCGCCACAGGCGGTGGCGAGCAGGACGGCGGATAGCAGGGACAGGTGGCGGCGGAGTGAAGACATGAGGGCTCCTGGCGGGGACGGGGTTGGCACTTTCCTGCAAAGCGCGACTTTCTCAGAAAGTGCGACTGGCAATCCACTGCGGGCGGCCGGGCGAGGTTGGCGGCTTCACTTGTCCTGCCTTCGCCGGGTGTGACATGGGGCCTGCAGAACCCGAGGCTCCTTCCGTGCCTCCGCTCATCGAGGCTCTGAATGGATTTTTCCGCGCTCACGCTCTCCCCTCCGCTGCTCCAGGTTCTGGAGGAGCTCGACTTCAAGACGGCCACGCCCATCCAGGCGCAGAGCATCCCGGTGCTGCTCCAGGGCCGCGATCTGGTCGGCCAGGCGCAGACGGGCAGCGGCAAGACGGCGGCCTTCGCGCTGCCGCTGCTCCAGAAGGTCAATCTGCAGCACCGCAAGGTGCAGGCGCTGGTGTTGTGCCCGACGCGCGAGCTGTGCGCGCAGGTGGCGGGGGAAATCCGCAGGCTGGGGCGGCGGCTGCCGGGGCTCCAGGTGTTGGTGCTCGCGGGAGGCCAGCCCATCCGGCCGCAGTTGGAGGCGCTGGAGAAGGGCGCGCACCTGGCGGTGGGGACGCCCGGCCGGGTGCTGGACGTGCTGGACCGGGAGGCGCTGGAGACGCGGCAGTTGTCCACGGTGGTGTTGGACGAGGCGGACCGCATGCTCGACATGGGCTTCCGCGAGGACATGGAGCGCATCCTCGGGGTCATGCCGCCACGGCGGCAGACGGTGCTCTTCTCCGCGACCTTCCCTCCGGACATCGAGGCGCTGAGCCGTAATTTCCAGCGTCAACCCGTTCGCGTCACGGTGGAGGCCGCCACCGCGGGGCCGGACATCCAGCAGGTGCGCTACGACTGCGCGCCGGAGGAGAAGCAGGCCCTGCTGCTGCGCATCCTCCGGCACCACCAGCCGGCGTCCGCCATCGTCTTCTGCAACCTCAAGGCAACCGTCGTGGAGCTGAAGAAGTCGCTCTCCGCGTCGGGCGTCAGCGTGGACGGGCTCCAGGGGGATTTGGAGCAGTTCGAGCGTGACCGGGTGATGGCGAAGTTCCGCAACCAGAGCACGCGGGTGCTCATCGCCACGGACGTGGCGGGGCGCGGCATCGACGTGGAGGCGCTGGACGCCGTCATCAACTTCGACCTGCCCATGCAGGCCGAGCCCTACGTGCACCGCATCGGCCGCACGGGGCGGGCGGGCCGCGCGGGTCTGGCCGTGTCCATCGTCACGCCTCGGGACGGCCGCAAGGTGGACGACATCGAGCTGGCCACGGGCGTGAAGTTGGAGCGCGGTGACGTGGAGGCGCTGCCCTCGGCGGACCCGCGCAACGCGGTGTCATTGGAGTCCAACTGGGACACGCTCTACATCTCCGCCGGCCGCAAGGACAAGATGCGGCCCGGCGACATCCTGGGCGCGCTCACGGGCGAGGCGGGCGGGCTCGAGGCGACCGACGTGGGCAAGATTGAAATCCAGGACCACGTGGCCTACGTCGCCGTCGCCCGCCGCGTGTCGCGCGTGGCCTTCCAGCGGCTGAGCGAGGGCCGCATCAAGGGCCGCCGGTACAAAATCGAGCGTGTGAAGTAGCCCGTGGGCGGCCATGCCACCCGGGGTGGAGCGCGCGGGCGCTGGGCGTCAGCCCCAGATTCCCTGGGTCAGCCTTCGCTGGCGCGCTTGCCGGAGGTCCCCGCGGTGACCGTCTTGAACGATGCGCGGACGATGCCGGTGAGCACGTCGAGGTCAACCTTCGTGAGGTCCTTGATGTACAGGCATCCGGTGCCGGACGTGTGCGGACCGAGCTTGGCGAGCGCACGGGTGTGGGCGCTGATGCCGTCAGCGAGGTAGATGACGGACGCCGCCTTGCGCGGAGAGAAGCCCGTGGCGGGGGCGATGCCACTGTGGCCGCTCGCGTACTGGTACGCGTACTCTCCGAACCCGATGATGGTGGGACCGAACATCTTCGGCTCGAGCCCCGTCACTTCGCGCATCAGGTCGAGCAGCACCTGGGCGTCGCGACGGCGCCCCGCGGGCGTCACATTCGCGAGGAACGCCAACGGATCGGCATCGGTCCACGTGGTTGCCATCGCGCCCATCGTGCCCGCTGGTTGATGGAAACGTCCACCGCCAGGGGCGGCAAGGCTTCACCCCGGATGGCTCAGGCCGCGCCGCGCAGGGACATCTCCTGGCGGAAGGCTGGATGACTTCGTCCTCGGTGGGCAGCTCGCCGCAGCGCTTCTCCATCAGCTTGGAGAGGACGGCCACGTAGGCCTCGCCGAACAGCGTGGTGAGCGCGGTGGCGGTGGTGGCGGAGATGAGCGCGCCAAGCGCCGTGCCCGGCCCGGGGACGAGCTTCAGCAGCCCGGACACGATGGACTGTCCGGTGAAGGTGGCGCCCAGGCCGGTGATGCCCGCGCCCACCAGCGTGGAGAGGAAGGCCTCCGTCAGCGGGAGGCCGAAGACGCTACTCACCCCCGCCAGCATTCCGACCTGCGTGGGGACGAGCAGGGCGGCGTCGGCGAAAGGGATGGGCACGGCTCCAATGAGGCCGGCGGCGGCCGCGGCGCTGGCGACGATGCCGTGCGCGCGCTTGCGCTTCTGGTCGATGCTCACGCGCTGGGCGGCGGCGAAGGCGTTGCGCTGCGCTTCGGGGACCAGCTCCATGGTGAGCTCGACGAGCTCCACCAGGCCCTTGGGTTGGAGCGTGTGTCCCTCGTCATCCGTCTCTTGAAGGGCGCGCACGCGCATGACGTTGCGGGCCATGGGCAGCAGCTTCTGCACCTCCGCGCGGAAGCCCTGGTCGCTGCGTGCCTTCGTGACGACCACGACCACCGGCATGTGGCGCGCGAGCATCTCCGCCGCCTTCACGTCACCGTCCTCCACGCGGCGCGAGTCCTCGCTGATGCACAGCCAGGCGCAGTGCAGGTGCCGGGTGGCATCCGCCTCCTTCGCGCGCGCGGATACCAATTCCTCCAGCAGCTTCAGCGTCTCCTGGAAGGCGCCCAGCTCCAGGCCTCGGGTGTCGAGGATGCTGACGGGGATGCCGTCCTTCGTGTACTCGCGCGTCTCCTTCGTGACGGGACGGCCTTGCCCGGTGTCCGCGATGCGGCCGTGGAACACGGCGTTGACCAGCGTGCTCTTCCCCACGCCGCTGCGGCCCGCGATGACGATGTTGACCCGGCCGCGCTTGCGGAAGGCCTCTTCGACCTGCTTGCGGATCTCCTCCGCCAGTTGGATGTCCATGGGCTGCCGCCGCCTCCGCCGGTGAGTCCTTCCGCGTCATGAAGGAAGGAAGCACCAGCGTAGCGGAAAGCCACGGCGAGCCGGCGGTGGACCCGCGCGGCACGGTGGCTCCCGGACCCAGGACGGACGGACGTCCGGGCCCTGCCCGCGACGCCGCGCGCCTGCTCGCGAGCAAGGGAGCGGGAGAGCCCTCCGCGGCCCCGCTCACCGTGACGCGAAGGCCACCGCCCCGGTGCGTGCCAGGGCGGCGGCCATGTCGCGGCGCTTCAGGCGCCGTCGGTGGGGGGCACCGACACCGCCTGCACTGCTATCGGCTCCAGGGACGGCGTCGCGGCGGCGGACACGGACGGGGTCCGCATGTGCCGCAGCCAGGCGCGGAGGCCCTCGAAGCGGAAGGCCTCGTCGAACGGACGGAGCAGGAGGATGAGCGCGCCGAACATGACGAGCACGAAGCTGATGAGCCCGTGGAACACGGCGATGCCCAGGTGGAAGCTCATGCCCAGGGGCAGCAGCACCCGGCGCAGGGACGGGTTCAGCAGCGGGCCCAGCGAGAGCCCCAGCTCCAGTAGCAGCACGGACCAGGTGACCAGCGCCACCGCGGGGCTGCTCAGGATGGGGAGCATCAAGCGCGCGAGCCAGTCCGGCGCGCCGACGCTGGGGTCCAGCAGCCAGTAGTACACGGCGGTGCCGTCCACCCACTCCGCAACCTTGAACTTGCCGACGGAGGCGTGGAAGTAGATGCCCGCCACCTGGAGGCGGAGCATCACCCAGGAGGACCGTGCGATGAGCCGCTTCGCCTCGTCATTCCCGGTGGACGCCGGGGGCGCGTCCCAGTGCCAGCGCCGCTCATCCGTGAGCGCCAGGGGCAGCATCAACAGCGCCAGGATGGCGGCAATCTGGTCGCCACCGTCCGTCAGCGTCGCGGACCAAGGGATGCTGACGGCCACCCACCAATGCAAAAGGCCCGTGAAGCGCGGGCGCCAGCCGGAGGCGACCACGAGCAGCAGCAGCACCGCCGCCCACCGGGCCACCTCCAGCCAGCCGGTGGGGAACACGCAGAAGAAGGACGCGGCGCGGACGCCCTCGCAGACGGGCGCCTCGGGGATGCCCGGCGCGGGGCGGAACAGCGTGGTGGCGTCGCTGAAGGCCAGCGTGCCCCCCGTCCCCAGCGCCACCAGCGTGCGCGCCAGGCCGTAGACGTTGCTCCACGGAGAGGGCCCCGCCACCCAGGCGCGGGCACGGTTTTCAAGCTCGGTCAGCATTCGACGTCCAACCTCAGGACCTTCGAGGGCATGGTGATGGGCTTCCCCTGGCTGGTGTTGCTCCACGCCCAGGGCACGGCCCGCTGGAAGACGATGCCCAACTGGCCGCAGAAGGTGGGCCGCGGGCTGGTGTTGCGGAGCGTCTGCGCCACGGGCGCGCGCTCCAGGCAGACGTCGGGAGACTCCTTGCACTCCACGCGGGGCAGCGACGAGGTGTCCGTCAGCAGCAGGCCCAGCTCCACGCCCTGGGCCCGCGCGGCCCGGTTGAGGCCGAAGGCGTTCTTCCACTGGAAGTTGGGCGTGTCGCTCGCCCAGGCCCACTGGCCGTCGGGCGTGCGCAGATAGGGCAGCATCCGGTCGTCACGCGGGTCGCGCGTGAAGAAGGCCCACCCTTCTGGGAGCAGCATCTTGATGTTGAAGTGCTTCTCGAAGGGCAGCTGGATGGGGTTGTAGGGCAGCGCCGCGTGCAGGGCGTAGACCGTGAGCGTGGTCCAGCCCAGGATGAGCCCCAGGGCCAGCAGGCCCAGGCGGCGCGACGGGGAGGTCTGGGGAGAGGGAGGGGTGGACGCGGTCACGGCCGTGCTCGAGAGAAGGGGAAGGCGGGGAGCGCCCACCGGTGAGGGCGGTGGACACTCCCCCAGGTGCGGCGATTACTCGGCGGCGGCGAAGCGCTTCGCCAGCGAGTCGACCCACACGTCGCGCTGGAGGCGGCTGGCCTCGGGGCCGGCCACGACCGGGGTGATGTCAATCTGGGTCAGGATGAGGATGAGGACGAGGGCCACGGCCACGGCCGTCTCCACGTACAGGTACAGGCCCGCCTCGACCTGGTACTTGGCGGCGAGGTCGATGTCACCCTTCTGGCCGGCCTCCTTGCGCATCTCGTTCACCGCGGCGAACGTCAGCTCGCGCGTGTCCGTCAGCAACTGGTCGATGACCAGGTGGTTGCCGCTGCGCAGGTCCTTGCCGAAGCGCTCGAAGAACGACGGGTCCAGCGCGCCCATCTTCGCGATGACGGCCTCGGCGGCCTCCTCGCGCTTGGCCAGCGTCTCGTCGCCCAGCTTCTCCTTGATCTCCGGACGCTGCCAGAGGTCGGCGAAGTGGTGCGCCGCCGGGCCCAGGCCGAAGGCCATGCCCTTGAACAGGTTCTGCCCGGACAGGGCCTGGTTCTGGGTGATGCCAGCCGACGGACCGTTGTCGATGTCCGCGGGGCCGCAGCCGATACCGAAGGTGGAGAACGACATGAAGGCCGTCACGGCCGAGGTCAGCTTCAGGGTGGAACGCTTCAAGGTGTGCTCCTGGGCAACGGGGTGTGTGCCCGCGTGCTCCTGCCTGGCGGGACGCGTCACGGGCACGTCACGACTTTCAGGCAAACAGGATTTATCTTCAATCCATAGAATTACTTAAAATTATAGGACTTCATATCAGTTTCATGGATATGCAAGATTACATTTTAGGTGATTTGGTCTGACTTCGCGGGTCTTGCGAGCAACCCATTCCCACGTCTCAGCGGCCTGCCAGGGCAGGGGGCACGCACTCGGGCGCCAGCCCCACCTTGCCACGTCAGTGCGCGGTCCTCACTCCTTTACCCACAAAGGAGCAGACCACGCATGCGCGCACTCAGTTACCAGGGGCCTTACAAGGTCCGGGTCCAGGACAAGCCGGACCCTCGAATCGAGCATCCGCAGGACGCGGTGCTCAAAGTCACGAAGACGGCCATCTGCGGCTCGGACCTGCACCTGTTGCACGGCCTCATCCCCGACACGCGGGTGGGCTGCACGTTCGGCCACGAGTTCGCCGGCGTCGTGGAGGAGGTGGGCCCGGGCGTCACCAGCCTCAAGCGGGGAGACCGGGTGGTGGTGCCCTTCAACATCTCCTGCGGCGCGTGCTTCTACTGCAAGAAGGGGCTGACGGCGTGCTGTGAGAACTCCAACCCCTCCAGCGACGTCGCGTGCGGCACGTTCGGCTATTCGCACACCACGGGCGGCTACGACGGCGGGCAGGCGGAGTACGTGCGCGTGCCCTTCGCCAACGTGGGGCCCATGAAGATTCCGGAGGACATGGACGAGGAGGACGTCCTCTTCCTCAGCGACATCTTCCCCACCGGCTACATGGGCGCGGAGATGGGCGGCATCCAGCCGGGTGACACGGTGGTGGTGTTCGGCGCGGGCCCGGTGGGGCTCTTCGCCATGAAGAGCGCGTGGCTGATGGGCGCGGGTCGCGTCATCGCGGTGGACATGCAGGACTACCGGCTCGACTTCGCGCGGAAGTTCGCCCACGTGGAGACGCTGAACTTCAAGGACGTGGACATCGTCACCGCCATCAAGGAGACCACCGAGGGCCGGGGCGCCGACGTGAGCATCGAGGCGGTGGGCTGCGAGGCCGAAGGCTCGATGCTGCAACGGGTGCTGGGCCTGGGGCTGATGGCCGAGGCCGGCGCCACCACGGCGCTCAACTGGTGCATGCACGCCACGCGCAAGGGCGGCGTCATCTCCGTGGTGGGCGTGTACGGGCCGCCGTGGAACCTGGTGGATATCGGCACGGCGATGAACAAGAACCAGACGCTGCGGCTGGGCCAGTGCAACGTGAAGCGCTACATGCCGCACCTGCTGGAGCACATCCGCACGGGGCGGGTGAACGCCAAGGGCATCATCACCCACCGCTTCAGCCTGGAGGACGCGCCCAAGGCGTACGACCTCTTCTCCAAGAAACAGGACGGCTGCATCAAGTGCGTCCTCTCCCCGCATGGCCACGCTTGAGCGGAAGGAACCCACCATGAACCCGAACGTGAGAGACATCCCCGGGTACGGCGTGGACGCCGACCCGAAGAGCCGCCCTGGTTACCCCCGGGAGGAGTCACCCCAACTGCGCGGAGACGCGCAGGGCCCGCCGTCCCGCCAGGAGTCGGACGTGACGGTGTTCAAGCACGGGCAGCCCGCGCGGAAGTTCCCGCCGGTGTTCGGCACGGCGCAGCCGCGCAAGGCCTCTCCGGCATGCTGCGGCGCCTGGCCTACAAGTACCCGGACCACTGGACGCGGCACTGGATGATGCTGCTGTTCGCGGACCGGGTGGACGTGGCCGAGCACAAGCTGCGGAGGGGCCTTCCACGTCTCGCGGCGGCCGCGGCGGTCGTCCTCGCCGGCGGCGTCGTGATGCGGCGGCTCCGCGCCTAGCTACTTGCGCAGCAGCGTGCCCTCGAAGAAGAACGCGAGGCACGCGGCCAGGATGAGCCAGGTCCACAGCGGCACGGACGGCTTGTCCGCGTCACCCGTGGACGCCTTCACCGTCTCCTCTCCGAAGTAGGCGGTGAGGGTGTCCACCGGCACACGGGCCAGGTCGCTTTCGGCCGGCTCGAGCACGGCGGCGAAGGACAGGTCGGACTGCACCTTCCCGTCTCCGCCCAGCACCGAATGCACGCCCGGCTCCATCACCGGCCCGGCCACCAGCGCGCCCTCCGGCTGTGCCTTCACGGGCAGCTCGGCGCCATCCGGCGCGCGCACAGCGGACACCTTCTGCGCGCCCTCCGGACGCAGCGTGGCGCTCTCGCCCACGCGCACGCGCACCTCCTCGCGCTCGTCCAGGGAGCCGGTGAGGTACGCGGCGAAGCGCTGCATCAGCGGCAGGAAGGACGTGCGGATGGCGAAGTCGCTCCAGTCGCGGTCCACCGTGCTGGTGAGCAGCGCCACGCGCCCCTTGCCCTTGCGCGCCACCGCCACCGCCGGCGCGCCGTCCTCGTAGGTGGCCAGCACCTGGCTGGCGCCGCTGGCGCCCGGGGAGTCCGCCTCCAGCAGCATGTACTTATAGAAGCGCGCCCCCACGAGCCCCTCCTCCGCCTGCCCCGTGAAGGGCGAGAAGAGGACGTGCTCCACGGACACCTGCGCCAGCCGCGCGCTCTTGGTGTCCGCGTCCGGGTCCTCGCGCTCGGCGCTGGTGCGCACCAGCCGCAGCGGGCGCGGCAGCACCGGGCCCAGCCGCTGGTTGTACGCGTCCGGGTTCACCCGGTCGCCCATGCTGATGAAGAGGCCGCCGCCGCTCTCCACGAAGGCCGCCAGCTTCTGGCCCTCTTCGGCGCTCGGCGCGGGCACGTTGAGCAGCAGCACCAAATCGTAGGCGGAGAAGTCCTCGCGCAGGCCCACCTCCGCGTCGCGCGTGGCCACCTCCACCGGCGAGCCCGGCGCGGTGAGGGCCGCGTCCACGAAGAAGGCCTCGTCCCGGTAGCGCGTCGCGTGGGGCGAGCCATTCACCACCAGCGCCTTCAGCGCGCGGGGCACCGGCAGCACGAACGAGCGCCGGTCATCCTCCACCAGCGCGTCCGGTGCCAGCGTCACCTGTCCCAGCACCGTGCCGCCCTGCGGGAAGCGCACGGTGAGCGTCTTCTGCGTCGTACCGCCCGGGGGGAGGTCCACGAAGCCCTTGGCCAGCGTGGACTCGCCCACGCGCACCGCGGCCTCCAAATCCTTCACCGCTTCCGTGCCGAAGTTGCGCACCGTGAAGGTGAACTGGAACGTGCGCGGGCCGGCCTGCAGCGCGGGCTCCACCTTGAGGTCCACGATGGCGCGGTTGTTCAGCACCTCGATGCCCTCGGCCGCGTCGCGCAGGACGACTTCCGGCTTCACGGGAGCGCCCGTGGGGCCCTTCACCGTGGGCGGCGGCGCCTCCAGGCGGAAGGCCGCGGCCGTCATGTCGGAGACCAGCACCAGCCGCTTGGCTGGCATGGGGTTCTCCTCCAGCGCGCGGGCCGCCATGTCCAGGCAGCGGGACAGGTCCGCGGTGCCGTAGGTGGCCTTCGCCTCGTCCACCAGCGAGCGCAGGCGCCCGCGGTCGAAGCCCGGCGGCGGCGGCGCGGCGGGGGACTGCGTGCACACCAGCACCGTGGCGGGCTCTTCCGGCAGCAAATCCTTCAGCGCGTCGCGGGCCTCGTCGCGGGCGCGCTCGAAGAGCGGCGTGCCGTCCGACCAGCGCATGGACAGGGATGCGTCCAGGATGATGGCGGTGGCCGCGGGGCCCTTCACCACCTGCGCGGCGGCCGCGTCGCGCGTCAGCTCCGGGCGGGCCAGGGCAATGGGGATGGCCAGCAGGATGAGCGTGCGCAGCGCGTACAGCAGCAGGCGCTTGAGCTTGAGGCGGCTGGCGGTGCGCTTCTGGCTGCGCATCACGAAGGCCAGCGGGCCAAAGGGGTGTGGCCGGGGACGGCGCCGGTCGAACAGGTGCACCAGCAGGGGGATGAGGGCGCCCAGCGCGCCCAGCAGCATCCACGGGTTGCCGAAGGTCACCGGCGCCTCCCGCGCCGCGACAGATACCGCAGCAGCACGTCATCCAGCTTGTCGTCGGTGCGCACCAGCTCGTAATCCACGTCCGCCTCGGCGCACGTGGCCTTCACGTTCGCCAGGAAGGCGTTGAACTCCTCCAGGTAGCTCTCCTTGATTTCGCGCGGGTTCACCTCGATGCGGCCCTGGCCCTCCATGTCCATGAAGAGCGTGGGGTCGTCGAAGGGGAACGTCAGCTCCGCCGGGTCCACCAGGTGGAACACGGACACGTCGTTCTTCCGCTGCCGCAGCGCGAGCACGCGGCGCAGGGCGTCCTGGTTCTCATCCAGCAGGTCCGACAGGATGACGACGCTGGAGCGCCGGGGCAGCACCTCCGCCAGGTGGTCCGCCGCGCCGCCCAGGTCCGTGGCGCCGTTGGGCGCGGTGTGCTCCAGCGTGTCCAGCAGCACGTTGAGGTGCCCGGCCGACGCGCGCGGCGGCACGTCCTTCCACTTGCCGCCCGTCATCAGCGCCAGGCCCGCCGCGTCCTGCTGGCGCACCAGCAGGTAGCACAGCGCGCCCGCCAGCGTGGTGGCCACGTCCAGCTTGCTCAGCGCGCCGCTGCGGTAGCCCATGGAGGCGGACGCATCCACCACCATGACGGCGCGCAGGTTCGTCTCATGCTCGAAGCGCTTGACGTAGTACTTGTCGAACTTGCCGTAGGCCTTCCAGTCCAGGTGGCGGAGCTCGTCGCCGGGGGCGTACTCCTTGTGCTCCGCGAACTCCACGCTCTGCCCTGATGGGGGCTCTTGTGGAGGCCGGACAACACGCCCTCCATCACCGCGCGGGCGCGCAGCTTCACTCCCTGGAGGCGGGCCAGTGTCTGGGCGTCGAGCAGCATGCGCGGGCGTTAGCCCTTCACCACCGTGAGGAGCTGGTCGATGAGCTTCACGGAGGTGATGCCCTCGCTCTCCGCGGTGAAGTTGGGCAGCACGCGGTGGCGCAGCACCGGGCGGGCCAGCGCGCGCACGTCCTCGACGGTGGCCACGAAGCGGCCGTGGAGGATGGCGCGCGCCTTGGCCGCCACCACCAGGTACTGGCTGGCGCGGGGACCGGCGCCCCAGGACGCGTTCTTCGCGATGAAGTCCGGCGCGCCCGGCTCCTTGGGGCGCGTGTGGCGCACCAGGTCCACGGCGTAGCGCACCACGTGGTCCGGCACCGGCACGCGGCGCACCAGCTCCTGGAGCGCGAGGATGCGCTCGGGGGACAGAATCTTCTCCAGCTTCGGCTGCGGACCGCCGGTGGTGCTCTTGACGATTTGCACCTCTTCGTCCGCGGTGGGGTAGCCCACGTCCACCAGGAACATGAAGCGGTCGAGCTGCGCCTCGGGCAGCGGGTAGGTGCCTTCCTGCTCGATGGGGTTCTGCGTGGCGAAGACGAGGAAGGGCAGCTCCAGCGGGTACGTGCGGCCACCGGCGGTGACGCGGTACTCCTGCATGGCCTGGAGCAGCGCGGCCTGCGTCTTGGGCGGGGTGCGGTTCACCTCGTCCGCGAGGATGATGTTCGCGAACAGGGGGCCCTGGAGGAAGCGGAAGGTGCGCCGGCCGGTGGTGCGGTCCTCCTCCAGGATGTCCGTGCCGGTGATGTCCGACGGCATCAGGTCCGGCGTGAACTGGATGCGGTTGAAGGACAGGTTGAGGACGTCCGCCAGCGTGGAGATGAGCAGCGTCTTGGCGAGACCCGGCACGCCCACGAAGAGGCAGTGGCCGCGGCTGAAGAGGGAGATGAGCAGGTGCTCCACCACCTCGCGCTGGCCGACGACGCGCTTTTCAATCTGGGCGACGATTTCGTTGCGGGCCTGGGCGAGCTCCTCGACGGCACGGAGGTCGTCGCTCGAGGCGTCGGGCACGGGCAGAGAGTCGGGGGCGGCGCTTTCCATGGAAGGGTTCTCTTAATTCGTGGGCGGCGCTGGGACCAAAGGATTCCGCCACCCTTGCACCAGGGCGTGAGATGCCAACCGTTCTGGGGGAGACCTATTCCGCTGCCGCACACCCCGGTACGCTGGGGTACATGGGAGTGCTGATCGCCTGCATGCCCCCCGGCCATGTGACAGTGCCCTCGGGCTGGGGGGGAATGCCGGGGGCTGGACACGCTGCTTAGGTTCCCAAGGCCTCTGCTTCCGGCGGACGGGAGCGGGTTCCTTGGAGAGCGTCATGGGGTCATTTCGGCGTGGTGGGCGTGGCAACCTCTGGACGGGGCTTCTTCCCGTCGCCCTGCTGTGGGTGGCGGGCGGGTGCGGCGGGAGCAGCGGGGACGGGGGGACTCTGGCCGAGGCGCCGCGTGACAGCGACGGACCCACACCCGGGGTGCCCGTGACGCCCACGGCGCCGCAGGATGCCAACGGGCTCCCGCAGCGCCCGGCGCCGGCGGCGGCCACCCCGTGGAACCAGGTGGTGGGGGGACCCCAGGACGACATCGGGACGAGCGTGTCGGTGAGCCGCTCCGGAGACGTGGCGGTGGTGGTGTCCAGCACGCCGCGCCAGGACGCGGACCGGGAGCCGGTGGAAGGGGAGAAGCTGGCCCTGACGCTCTCGCGCTACGCGGCGGATGGGACGCCGCGCTGGTCGCGGGAGTGGGTGCGCAACCGCTTCTCCGACACGCGCGTGGCGGCCAGTGACGACGCAACGTTCCTGTCCGGCAACGCGTTCCTCTACTCGGCGGACTTCGGGCTGGGCGAGGCGCAGGACGGCTTCCTGGTGAAGTTCTCCTCGGACGGCACCCCGCTGTGGCAGCACCGCGTGGGGCAGAAGGTCTACTCCATCGCCGCGGACGCGCAGGGCGGCGTGCTGGCCGCGGGCGAGGAGTGGGAGGGCGAGTTCACCGAGGACCCCGTGCTCACGCGGTACGCGGCGGACGGCTCCGTGGCGTGGACGCGGCGCTTCCGGGGCGCGACATGGACACCGCGCTCACGCGGCGGCGCTGGCGCCCACGGGGCAGGCGATTGTCGCGGGGCAGCTCGTGGACGCGCTGGCGGTGGACGGGCAGACCTTCGGCGCCCCGGGCGCGCGTGGCTTCGTGGTGCTCGCGTTCGACACGTCCGGGCGCCTGCTGTGGGGCAAGGAGCTGCCGGGCGCGAAGGGCCGCATCACCTCGGTGACGGTGGCGGCGGATGGCACGGTCGTCGCGGCGGGTGACTTCATTGGCCTGCTGGTGTGGGGCGAGGCGTCGCTCGGCTCATCGGGGGCCTTCGTCCTGACGGCGGGCGCGGACGGGAGTGCGGGTTGGGTGCGGCAGCCCGCCTGTGGCCCGGTGACGGAGCTGGGCGCGTCCGTCGCGGTGGAGGACTCGGGCAGCGTGGCGGTGACGTGTGGCAGCGTGCTGACGCGCTACTCGGCCGAGGGGACGTGGCAGGGGGAGCGGACGCTGGAGGCGCAGCCGTGCGCCAGCGGTGTGTGCTCGCTGACCACGGCGGAAGTGGCCAACGTGCCCGGCCGGGGAGTGGCTGTCACTGGATGGCAGCGCGATGGGGCGGGGGACACCTGGAATCAGGACGCGTTCCTCCGGCTCGTGGTGCCGTAGCCGCAGAGGCCGCTACAGTGCGCGGCCATGTCCGCTGCCACTGCTGAGGTCCTCCTGGAGGTGGAGGGTGGTGTCGCCACCCTCACCCTCAATGACACCGCCCGCCGCAACGTGATGACGCCCGAGCTGGGCGACGCGCTTCGGGCGCGGGTGGCGGAGCTGAAGCTGCGCCACGATGTCCGCGCCGTGGTGCTCACCGGCGCGGGCGGGGCGTTCTCCGCGGGCGGCGACTTGAAGATGCTGGAGCGGTTGCGCCAGGCGTCCTTCGAGGAGGCGCGGACCTTCATGTTGAGCTTCTACGCGCGCTATCTCAGCGTGCTGGAGCTCCCGGTGCCGGTCATCGCGGCGGTGGATGGGCCCGCGATTGGCGCGGGCCTGTGCGTGGCGCTGGCGTGTGACGTGTGCCTGGTGGCCGAGGACTCGAAGCTGGCGCTCAACTTCGTCCAGTTGGGACTTCATCCGGGCATGGGCGCCACGTACCTGGCGCCGCACCGGGCGGGGGCGCAGGCGGGTGCGGAGCTGCTGCTCACGGGCCGCCGCTTCGATGGCAGGGAGGCGGTGAAGCTCGGGCTGGCGTTGGAAGCCGCTCCGGCAGGACAGGTGCTCGCGCGGGCGCGCGAACTCGCGGGACGGATCGCCGCGAACGCGCCGCTCGCCGTGCGCGCGCTGAAGACGCGGCTGGGCGTCGACAGGGCGCAGCTCCTGCGGGCACTGGAGGCTGAAGCCCGCTTCCAGGCAGAGAGCTACGGAAGCGAGGACCTGGGCGAGGGACTGGCCGCGGCGGCCGAGTGTCGCGCGCCTGTGTTCAAGGGCGCTGAGACGGCCCTGAACTTTGCTGCTGGAGCGGCGCCCCCGTGTTCCACGAGGGGCGCTGAGCTGGCGCTGCGCCTAACTGCTGGAGTGGCGCCCCTGTGCTCCGGGGCGCTGCGCTCCGCCGCCCGGGCGTTGGCGACATGGGGCATTGCTGCTGGAGCGGCGCCCCTGTGCTCCGGGGCGCTGCGCCCCGCCGCTCATGTGCTGGTGGCGTGGGGCCCTGCTGCTGGAGCAGGGCGCCCCGAGGCGCCGCGCCTCAGTACACGTTGTACTTGCGGCGGAGCGCCTCGTGCTCCTCCGCGTTGCGCGACGGGCGGAGGATGCGCTGCGCGTCGTGCAGGTAGTACCAGTACTCGCTCGGCTTGGGCGACATCGCGGCCTGGAGCGAGGCCACGGTGGGCGCGCCGATGGGGCCGGGCGGCAGGCCCTTCTTGTGCCGCGTGTTGTACGGGTCCTGCGGATCCCTCAGGCGCTTGAGGAAGGCGCCGCGGTCGTTCCACTGCGCCAGCTCGTAGCGCGACGTGGCGTCCACGCCGAGCGGGTAGCCCTTGTCCACGCGCTTCCACAGGATGCCGGCGACCAGGGGGCGCTGCTCGGGGAGCGGCTCCTCGCGCTCCAGCATGGAGGCCATCACCACCACCTCGTGCAGCGTGCGTCCGCTCTTCGTGATGGCGTCCTTGTTGGGCGCGTAGAAGCGCTGCGCGAAGGCGTCCAACTGGCGCTGGATGAGCGCCGTCACGTCGAACTTGCCCGGAATCACGCCGTAGGTCTCCGGGTAGAGGTAGCCCTCCAGCGTGCCCGTGGAGGGCAGGGGGAAGGGCGCGGTGAAGTTCTTGGGCTTGCTGGCCGCGGCGATGTACGCGCCCGGCTGGATGAGGCCCGCGGCCACGAGCGCCGTGTCGGTGTCGCGCAGGCGCCAGCCCTCGACGACGACGAAGGGGACGTCCTCGGGGATGGGGTTGCCTTCCAGCTCCGTGGCCAGCTCGGCCAGCGTCATGGACGGGCTGACCTCGTGGCGGCCCGCCTTGGGGGCGAAGCTGCCGCGCCGGTACAGGTGCCAGCGCCACACCCGCGCGTCGCGGATGAGGCCCTGCGATTCGAGCAGCGAGCCCAGGCCGCGCCCGGAGGTGCCCTTGGGCACGGTGAACTCCACCACGTCCGCGCCGGGAGGCGCCGCCGCCGTGCGCGCCTGCTGCTCAATCCAGAAGAAGGCGCCCGCGCCGGACGCCACCAGCAGCACGAAGGCTGCACCCAGGACCCAGAGAATCCGCTTCATTCGCGGCGCACGCTATCACCGGATTCGGGCCGTGCCTGGGTTCTGGCACGCAGATGTCGCCTCCTGGGCGCCCGGCGGGCCGGCGGTCAGGCGGCCGGCGACGTCCCGAGCTTCAAGTCCCGGTTCAATCCGGTGTCCCGGCTCACGCGCCAGATTTTTTGATCCAGGTAGTAATGATGGAGCGCGAAGCCCCAGATGAAGCACTCCATCAGGTTGCGCAGCGTCAGCCCCGCGCCCAGCGGCACCTTCCAGTCGAAGCCGCCACAGCCCGGGTGCGCGCCGAAGCCGCAGCCCAGGCCCCGGTACAGCAGCGTGAAGACGATGCCGCACACCGCGTAGATGACGAAGCGCTGGCTCACCTTGGGCGCCCAGCCGAACGGCGCCGGGTCCACGCCCGCCGCGTGGTAGCGGTTGCGGTGATAGAACCAGACCACGCCGTGGTACTGCACGTTGTGGAACGCCGTCACCGCCACGGCGAACATGATGAAGTCCATGCGCGCCGCGAACGGAGGCCAGAACACCACGGCCGACAGCGCCATCGCCGCGCCCATCACCAGCAGCTTGGGGCCGTTCACCTTCAGGCCCGCGCGGTGGCGCTGCACCTGCCGGCCCGCGTAGAGCGTCACCAGCGCCAGCACCAGCGCGAAGCAGGCGCCGGCCACCACCGGCTCCCAGGTGGGTGGGCCCAGCAGCCCCAACTGCTTGCGCGCTCCCGGATGCGTCACCGCGAACGCGACGAAGGGCGCCAGCAGCCCCGTGTACAGCGTGACGCTGTCGAGCCGGCGGTCCAGCGGCAGCGACTCACCGCCCTTGCGTTGATACAGCACCATGATGCCGTAGTGCTGCCGCACCACGTGCCAGTACGCCCAGAGCGCCGCCACCGTCATGAAGAGCGCGAAGGGCAGCTTGGTCCCCAGCAGCGCCGACAGTCCGAAGGACACGGGCCCCGCAGCGAACCACGCCAGGCTGCCCAGCAGCAGGCGCCGCCGACTCTGCCACTCCCGCGCGTCCAGGTAGGTGCGCGACACGGTGGCGAACAGGTGCGGTCCATCCAGCGCCAACACCCACGCCCACCACAACACCAGGCTGCTGACGCCGCCCCAGACATGGAGTCCGACCAGGGCCAGACTCACGCCGAAGCCGCCCACCGTGGAAAGCAGGTCGTGACGCCGGTCGACGAGCCACCCCGTGCGGGCGGGGGCGGGCACTGCGAGAGGGATGGCGCTCATGAGGCTCCCGAGGGACGCCACGAGGATATAGGAAGGTACAGGTAGGTGGTCTGCCCACCTGTCGGCGCCCATTCGCCGACCAGGGGACCGAGGGGTCAAAACCTACTTGAGCGGCGCGGCGCGTACCGCGATTGTCGCCGCCATGGATCAAGGCAGGCGCACCACGGACAGGAAAGCAGTTGGCCTGCTGGTGAAGCTGAAACATGAGACGGTGGGGAGCTTCGCGGAGGAGTTCGCCACCAACCTGAGCCCGGGTGGGATGTTCATCCGCTCGCGCACCCCGCAGGCTGTGGGGACACCGGTCAAGTTCGAGGTGCAGATTGCCGGAGGCGTGCGCGTGCTGCGCGGCTCCGCCCTGGTGCGCTGGGTCCGTGAAGTCGGTGACCCCTCGGGGCCGCCGGGCATGGGGTTGCAGTTCGAGGAGTTGGACACGGCGAGCCGCGCACTCATCGAAATGATGCTGATGCGCAAGACGGTCGCGGATTCCAACGGGCCCTCCGTTCAGCCGCTGCCGTCGATTGCGCCGTCCGTGGCGCCCTCGATTGCGCCCGCCGTGGCGCCCGCGATTGCGCCGTCCATCGCGCCCGCCGTGTCACCCATCCGTCCGGCGCCCGTGCCCCCGGTTCAAGCCCGTCCGGCACCCCGCGCCGCCGCGTCCCGTGGCCGCCCCCGCGCGTGCCGCGCCCGCCGGACGTGGGAGGCATGGCGCTCGACTCCCTGTTCGATGACCTGGAGCCGGCGGGTGGTTCCTCCGCGTCTGCCCTGGACGAGCCGTTCGACCTGGCGCCGGCCGTGGTGGACGAGCCGCTGACGCCGCCTCCCAGCCGAGTGCCCGTCTCCTATTCGCCGCCGCCACCGGCGGCCGCGGATGACGTGGACATCCCGCTCGACGAGCTCATCGCCAGCACGCCGCCTCCGCCCGTCACGTCCCTGGATGTCGACGAGCCGCTGCCTGGCTTCGAGTTCGAAATCGAGAGCCCGTCCGTGGATGCCCCCGTGGCCATGGGCGCGCCGCTGGACGAGCCGCCCATCGAGGTTGGCATCTCGCTGGAGCTCGAGCCGTCGCCGTCCGCGCCAGCGGGTGGTGGGGCCCTGGAGTTCGAGCTGGACCTGGGCGACGCGGTGGCCGGAGCCGCCTCGTGCGCCCGCGCCTCCGCCGCGCGTGGCCGCCTCCTCCGGCG
>JBKGHI010000101.1:0-27644 GCA_046520405.1 Myxococcus sp. 1LA | reverse complement strand
CGGGCCGCGGCGGCCAGCGACGAGCATACACCAGCCGGGGCGGGTGGGGCAGGGCGGCCATGGCCTCCACCAGCCGGCGGGTGCCCCGGGCGTTGCCTTCGAAGTAGCCCTCCGGCTCGCGGGACTTGGTGACGCCCGCCAGGTGCAGCACGCAGTCCACGTCGCGCACGGCCTCGGCCATGCCCGCGCCCGTCGTCAGGTCCGCCACGACGAAGCGGGCGCCCAGGCCCTCCAGCGGGCCCCGGCGCGAGCTGCCGCGCACCATGAGGGTGAGCGTGTCGCCACGCTCCACGATGCGGCGCGCGAGCCGCTGACCAATGAACCCGGTGCCGCCAGTGAGCAGGAAGCGCAAGGAAGACTCCTCGTGGGAGCGCCGCGGTCAGAGCGCGCGCTGGTAGACGCGGTACGTCTTGGAGCGCTGGGCGCCCATGGACTCGATGGCGCGGTTGACCAGGTGGTTGTCCTCGAGCGTCCAGGAGATCTCCCCGCCCACGTAGCCGAGCCGCTTCGCCGTGCGCAGGGTGTCCAGGTACAGGATGGCGTCCAGGCCGCGGCGCCGGTAGCCCTCCTTGATGCCGAGGATGATGAGGCGCAGCCGGTTGATGCGGCGCGAGGCCAGCGCCAGCTTCACCAGACCAATGGGCAGGCCAAACGTCGTGAGCCGCCCGTTGGCCGCGCGGATGGCCTGGTTGGCGTCCGGCACCGTCAGGGAGAAGGCCACCGGCTCGCCCTGGACCTCGGCCATGAGCGCCAGCTCCGGACGGACGACCGTCTTGAGCTCCTTGGCCAGGTGGTCGAACTCCGCGTCGGTGAAGGGGACGAAGCCCCAGTTCTTCTCCCACGCCGAGTTGTAGATGTCCCGGATGCGCTTCACCTCGGCGTCCAGGTCCTTCATGTTGACCGGACGGACGACGACGCCTTCGCGCTGGCGGATCTTCTCCGAGATGCGCACCACCTTCTCCGGCGGCTGCGCGGAGGAGGACAGCTCGAAGGCGTACAGGTCCTTGGCCTTCGTCAGGCCGCAGGCCTCCAGCAGCGCCGCGTAGTAGGGCGGGTTGTGCGGCATCATCACCGCGGGCGGCGAGTCGAAGCCGTCGATGAGCAGGCCCCAGTCCTGGTTGGAGGACAGGTTGGCCGGGCCCAGCATGGCGTTCATGCCCCGCTGACGCAGCCAGGACGCGGCGGCCTCCAGCAGGCTCCGGGTGACGCCCGCGTCATTCACGCACTCGAAGAGGCCGAAGAAGCCCTCCTTCGTGCCGTGAATCTCCATGTGACGCGGGTTGCGGATGGCGGCGATGCGGCCCACCACGTCCGGGCCGCGCCGGGCGAGGAACAGCTCCAGCTCGCCGTACTCGAAGAAGGGGTTCTTCTTCGGGTCCAGGAAGTCCCGGCGCTCCATCTCCAGCGGGGGGACCCAGTGCGGGTCGCTCTTGTAGAGGGCGTAGGGGAGGCGGATGAACTGCATCCGCTCCGCCTCGCCGCGGACAGGCGTCACCTGCACGTCCGAGGGCATGGTCGGGGACACCTGTGTCGGATGGGACGGCTCGGCGCGGAGGGCCATGGGCGGTTCAGTTCCGGTCCGAGTGGGCGCCGTTGCGCATGAAGAAGTGGGCGCCCTTCTCCAGCAGCCTGCCCGGAATCTCGCCGCGCTTCTCCCACAGCTTCATCGGCGCCGAGCCCAGCTTGCGCAGGTCCTCCGGCTGGAGGTTGGCCGCGCGCCACGTGAGCTGCTCCACCGCGTCGAAGAGCCGCCCGGCCACCTCGCGCGACGACATGCGCGAAAGCTGGTCCAGGGTGATGCCGCCCTTGTCCGCCAGCAGGCCCGCGGAGCCCGCGGACCACTTCTCACTGGCGCGGTTGGACAGGATGCGGGTACCGGGCCGGGCAATCCGCACCGGCTCGTAGACGGTGGGACGCGTCTCCGGGATGACGCCCAGCTTTCGGCCAATGGTCTCGAAGGTGGCCAGCACCCGGTCCAACTGCGCGTCGGTGTGCGTGGCCATGTACGAGGTGCGGATGAGCGCGTGGCCCGGCTCCACCGCCGGCGGAATCACCGGGTTGGCGAAGACGCCGGCCTCGTGCAGCGCGCGCCAGAAGCGGAAGCACTTCACCTGGTCGCCGATGTGCACCGGCACCACCGGCGTCACCGACACGCCCGTGTCGAAGCCCATGGCGCGGAAGCCGTTGTGCATCTTCTCCGCGATGTCGAGCAGCCGCGCGCGGCGCTCCGGCTCCGCTTCGATGATCTCCAGCGCCTTGAGCGCCGCGGCGATGGAGCCCGGCGTCATGGACGCGGAGAAGATGACCGAGCGCGCCTTGTGGCGGATGTAGTTGATGACCTCGAACGGGCCGGCCAGCACGCCGCCCAGCGACGCGAAGCTCTTGGAGAAGGTCCCCATGACGAGGTCCGTCTCCTTCTCCAGGTCGAAGTACTCCGACGTGCCCCGGCCCAGCGTGCCCAGCACGCCCATGGCGTGCGCGTCATCCGTCATCACCCGCGCGTTGTAGTGCTTCGCCAGCTCCACGATGCGGGGCAGGTTGCAGATGTCGCCCTCCATGGAGAAGACGCCGTCGGTGACGATGATCTTTCCCGCCTCGGGATCCGCCTGGGACAGGAGCTGCTCCAGGTGGTCCATGTCGTTGTGGCGGAACTTGCGCTCGGTGGCGAAGGACAGGCGGATGCCGTCCACCAGCGACGCGTGGTTCTGCCGGTCGCTGAAGACGATGTCGTGACGGCCCAGGATGGACGCCAGCGCCAGGTTCGTCTGGAAGCCCGTGGAGATGACGATGGCGGACTCGCGGTTGAGGAACTTCGCCAGCCGCGCCTCCAGCTCCTCGTGCAGCGCCAGCGTGCCGTTGAGCAGGCGCGAACCGGAGCTGGTGGTGCCGAACTTCTCCGTGGCCTTGATGGCCGCTTCCTTCACCCGCGGATCCGCGGACAGGCCCAGGTAGTTGTTGGACCCGACCATGATGACGCGCTTGCCTTCGATCTCCACCTCGGTGGCGCCGTGCGACGCTTCGATGGCGCGGAAGTACGGATACAGGCCCGTGGCCTTCGCGATGCGGTAGTCCTTCCAATTACGGCACTTGTCGAAGACGTCGCTCATGGGTGATCGGTCTTTCTGTCAGGCTGCGTCTGGAGGCATTGGACCGGCCCGGGAGCCTGGGGCTCTCCAGTCGCGACTCCCCCGATGAAGGGAACTACCGCTTCGGGGATTTCTGCGTCCGGCGGCCTCCCACGGGGGACGCGGGGGCGTGAATAAAGAGGGAGCGCGGCAGTGTCAAGGCAAGGGCGGTGCCGTCCGTCCCTCGTGCGCCACTCGCATCCGAGCTCGGCTTGACAGCACCGAGACTTTGGTGGCACCCCGCCGTCTCACACGCGATGTTCTCCAGTCGATACTGGAGCGCAAGGTGTGCATCCCGCTGCACACCTGCTGACGGGCTCGCGTGCCTGGAAGCCTTCCGCTTCACCCGCTGTTCAAGGGAGCCACTGACTGGCCGGGAATTTGCTCGCTGGCTGGTCCCCGAGGAGTCGACGTTGGCCAGGTCTCAACGGTGGTTCGAGGGCTTCATCGCGGCCGCGGTCGCTCGCCCGTGGCAGGTGCTGTTGGTGTTTGCACTGCTCGCGCTCGGCGGCATGGCGCTGGCGTCGCGGTTGGAGTTCCGCGGGTCCTTCGTGGAGCTGCTCCCCCAGGGCTCACCCGAAGTGAAAGATCTGACACGCGTGTCAGAGAAGGCGGGCGGGGACGGCTACCTGGTCCTGGTCGCAAAGGGAGACACCCCCCAGCGCCTGGAGGCATATGCGGCCGAATTGCAGACGCAATTGGAAGCGATGCCCGAGGTCCGCTACGTCGAGCATCGCTATGACGTAGGCTTCTTCCGTCAAAATGCGTTGCTGTTATTGCCCATTGAGAAACTCGCCGCGCTGCGCCAGGACGTGACGGCGCGCGTGCGTTACGAGCGGCAGCGGGCCAACCCCTTCTTCTTCGACCTGGGGGGCACGCCGGAGCCGCCGGACTTCGAGGCCATCGCGAAGAAGTACGCGCCTGACGCGCCCATGCGCGAGTCGTTGGCCAGCGCGGATGGCACCGAGGTCTACCTGATGCTCAAGCCGGCGGGGACGGCGGGAGACCTGGCGTTCGCGCGCGGCTTCGTGGAGCAGGTGATGGGCACCGGGCGCGCGCTGGCGGCGGCGCGGTATCCCGGTGTGACGCTCCAGGCCACGGGCAACTTCCAGGGCCGCATCGAAGAGGACGAGGTGATGCGCGGCGACCTGTCGCGCGCGGGCATGTTGTCGGCGCTCATCGCCGTGGGGCTCATCCTGCTGGCGACCCGGCGCGTCGCGGCGCTGGCCGTGGTGGGCATCCCCGTGATGGTGGGCGTGGTGCTGACGTTCGCCGCGGCGCAGCTCGTCATCGGTCATCTCAACATCGTCACGGGTTTCCTCGTCGCCATCCTGATTGGCCTGGGCATCGAATACGGCGTGCACCTGTGCATGCGGTACTGGGAGGAGCGGCGCGCGCGTCCGGCCCGCGAGGCCATTGGCACCGCGGTGCGTGGCACCTTCGGCGGCGCGGTGACCTCCGCGGTGACGAACGCGGCGGCCTTCTTCGTGCTGCTGCTGGCGCAGTTCCAGGCCTTCAACCAGTTTGGCCTGCTGGCGGGCCTGGGCGTGCTGCTGGCCGTGCTGGCGACGTACGCGATGGGGCCCTCGCTGCTCGCCATCGCTGAGCGGCTGCGGCCGGCGCGCGTGGACGCGGCGACCGGTGACGCGGCGCCCCGGGCCGCCGCGCCGGAGCGGGAGTGGCGGCGTTGGCCCACGGGCGTCATCGTGGCCATCGCCTTGTTGGTGGTGGGCTTCGCCGCGTTCTCCGTCGCCGTGGCGCCCCGGTTGGGCTTCGAGACGGACATGCGCAAGCTCAAGGGCGAGTCCCCGGCCTCGCGCCTGGACGACCGTGTCACCGAGCAGCTCGGTCAGCCGCTCAATCCGGCCATCTTCCTGGTGGACGACGTGGCGCAGGCGGCGCAGGTGGAGGCCGTCATCGCCGAGGTGAAGCAGCGCAACGGCGCGGACTCGGCCTTCCTGGACTCCGCGTCCCTCAACGACTTGCTGCCCTCCCACGTGGCGCAGCGCGAGGTGGAGCTGGCCGCGCTGCGCGAGTCCTTCCAGGGGCTGGAGGAGCTGCCGGCGGAGGTTCGCGAGGACGCGCGGCTCCAGGAGTTCCAGCGGATGCTGGAGGCGAAGCCGTACGGCCTGGACGCGCTGCCGGTGGAGGTGCGCCGCCGCTTCGAGGCCACGGACGGGAAGGGCACCTTCCTCTTGCTGTTCCCCTCCGTCTCCAACTCCGACACGGAGGAGCTGCGGCGCTGGGCCACGCAGATTGACGAAGTGGTGGAGGCGGTGAAGGCGCGTGGCGTCGACCTGGCGGTGCTGGACAGCAACCGCATCGCCGCCCGCATCTTCGCGCTGGTGAGCGCGGACGGTCCGCTCATCCTGTGGTCCGCCGCCGGGGGGGTGTTCGTCGTCATCCTCATCAGCCTGCGCAGCTTCAAGCGGGCGCTGCTCGTCACCGGGCCGCTGTTCCTGGGCATGACATGTCTTGCGGGCGGCATGTACCTCTTCGACGTCCAGCTCAACTTCATCAACGCCGTGGTGCTGCCCAACCTGCTGGCCATCGCCGTGGACAACTCGGTGCATCTCTTCCACCGGTACGAGGAGGAGGGGCCCGGCTCGCTCGGCAAGGTGGTGCGGCACACGGGGCTGGCGGCGGTGGTGGCCACGCTGTCCAACGCGGCCGGGTATGGTGCGCTGCTGGTCGCCAACCACCAGGGACTGCGCAGCATCGGTCAGATTGCGCTGCTGGGTGTCATGTGCACCTTTCTCGGGACCACGGTCTTCTTCCCCGCGCTGCTCGCCTTGCTGGAACGATGGAAGGGCGGCAAGGATGGCGGAGCGGGGAAGGGAGCAGTTGTGCAGAGCCTCGAGTTCGGCGATTCCGGCGCGCGGCCCGCGCCGCCGGGGGAGCGTAAGTCGGCGTGAGTGCCTGGTTTTCCCAACGTGTTCGGGGTGTTGCCGCCTTGAGTCCCCCTCCCGTGGTTCGCGTTCAGCTCACCACGGTGGACCTCATCATCGTGGTGTCCTGCGCGCTGGCGTCGCTGCTGCTGCTGGGGCCGGGCCGCTGGGCGCCTGATTCGCTGCGCTGCGCGGGGCTGTTCGCGGTGATGGGCGTGGGGCCCCTCGTCTTGCGGACGCTGGCCGCCTCGTTCCCTGGGCACCGGTGGGTTCATGTGCTCGCGGACTGGTGGCTGCTGCCCACGGCGGTGCTGTCGCACGGCTGGCTGGCTCCCGTGGTGGACACCATCAACCCGATCCTCAAGGACGCGCAGTTGGTGGCGGCGGACCAGCGGCTCTTCGGCATGCAGGCGGCGGTGGTGCTGTCGCGCGTCGTCCCCGGGTGGCTCAACGACATCCTGCTGGTCTGCTACTACGGCCACTTCGTCTGGGCGCTGGTGATGGGGCTGGTGCTCTACCGGCGTCCGGGCGGCGCGGAGTACGACGAGTACCTCACCGCGCTGGGGTTGCTCTTCTTCCTCAACTACGCGGCCTATGCGCTGGTGCCGGCGGTGGGGCCTCGTTACTTCCTGGTGGGCGCGTTCGATGGGCCGCTCCAGGGCACACTGACGCCGCTGCTGGACTCGCTGATGCGCACGCCGTTGTTCGCGCGGGACTGCTTCCCGTCGGGGCACACCGGCGCCACGCTGCTGGTGCTGTACTACGCGTGGCGTTTCTCGCGCCGCGTCTTCTGGGTGATGTTGCTGCCGGGCCTGGGGCTCATCGCCGCCACGCTGGTGGGCCGCTTCCACTACGCCACGGACCTGCTGTGCGCGGTGCCGCTGGTGATGGTGGTGACGGGGCTGGCCATGGGCGTGTCCCGGGCGGCCCGGCAGCGTGACGTGGTGAAGGACGCGCGTTCCGTCCCGGTGGACGCTATCGTCAGGCCCTGAGCCCGGGACCTTCCGGGCGCGAGGAGCCGCCCCCATGTCCAGGCCCGTGGCCGCGCAGCGAGTCACCCGGTTCGCCACCACCGTCTTCTCCGAGTTCAGCGCCCTGGCCGCCCGCCACGGCGCGGTGAACCTGGGGCAGGGCTTCCCGGACTTCGACGGGCCCGCGGCCATCAAGGAAGCGGCGCAGCGCGCCATCCGCGACGGGGGCAACCAGTACGCCATGGGCGCGGGTGCCCGGGAGCTGCGCGTGGCCATCGCCGAGCACTCGGCGCGCTTCTACGGCCAGACGGTGGACCCTGACACCATGGTGACGGTGACGAGCGGCGCCACCGAGGCCATCCTCGACACGCTGCTGGGCCTGGTGGACCCGGGCGACGAGGTGGTGGCCTTCGAGCCCTTCTACGACTCCTACGACGCCAACATCACCTTCGTGGGGGCCACCGCGCGCTTCGTGCCGCTGCGCCCGCCGGACGCCGGGCATGCGCAGTGGTGGTTCGACCGGGACGAGGTCCGCGCCGCCTTTGGCCCGCGCACCCGGTTGCTCATCCTCAACACGCCGCACAACCCGACAGGGAAGGTGTTCACCCGCGAGGAGCTGACCTTCCTGGCGGAGCTGTGCGCTGAGTTCGACGTGAAGGTCCTCTCCGACGAGGTGTACGAGCACATCGTCTTCGAGCCCGCGCGCCACCTGCGCCCGGCCACGCTGCCCGGGCTGGCCGAGCGCACGGTGACGGTGAGCAGCGGCGGCAAGACGTTCAGCCTCACGGGGTGGAAGGTGGGCTGGGTCATCGCGCCACCGGCGCTGCGGGACGCGGTGCAGCGGGCTCACCAGTTCGTCACCTTCGCCACCGCGGCGCCGCTCCAGGCCGCCATGGCGGAGGCGCTGCGGCTGCCGGACGCGTACTTCGCGGAGCTGGCGTCGTCCTACGCGGCGAAGCGGGAGCGGCTGCTCACCGGCCTGCGCGAGGCAGGGCTGACGGCCTTCGCCCCGGAGGGCAGCTACTTCATTGTCGCGGACATCGCGCGCCAGGGCTTCGCGGACGACGTGGCCTTCTGTCGCCACCTGGTGTCCGAGGTCGGCGTGGCGGCCATCCCGCCCAGTGTCTTCTACAGCCCCGAGCACCGCCACCTGGGGCAGGGGCTGGCCCGCTTCGCGTTCTGCAAGACGGAGGCGGTGCTGGATGAAGCCGTGCGCCGGCTGCGCGCGGGCCTGACGCCTCGATGAGCTTCTTCGGGGAGCTCTACCTGCGCAGCACGCTCCCGTTCCTGTCGGAGGCCGTCACCGCGCGTGAGGTGGCGTACCTGGGCCGGGCCTTCGCGGACCTGACAGGCTCGGCGCCGGTGGTGGACTTGGGGTGTGGCCATGGGCGCCACGCGGCGCGGCTGAACGCGGAAGGTCCGCTGGCGGGGCGCGTCATCGGCCTGGAGTTGGATGCGCTGTCCTTGTCCATGCGGCGCCCGGGCTTCCCAGCGGTCCAGGGGGACTTGCGGGCCCTGCCATTCCGCGAGGCGTCCCTGGCGGGGGCCTACGCGTGGTACTCGACGCTGGCCGCCTTCACGGACGCGGAGCACGTGCACATCCTCCGCGAGGTCGCGCGCGTGCTGCGGCCAGGAGGACGGTGGGTGTTCCAGACGGTGCCGTATGAGCGGCTGGCGGCGTCGCCCCAGGCGGCCTTCCGCGAGACGCTGCCGGATGGAAGCGTCCTGGAGGAGGAAAGCCACTTCGACGCCTCGACAGGGCGGGACGAGGGACAGCGAACGCTGACCTTCCCTGAGGGGCGTTGCCTGCGCGCGTCATACTCCCTTCGTTACTATCCCCTTGCGGATTGGGTGCGGCTGTTGGAAAGCACCGGATTTTCCGTCGTCTGGGTGCACGGTGGCCTGGCGGGCGAGCCGCTGGACGCGCACTCTACCGACCTGATTGTGGGAGCGGAGCGGCGCCATGGCTGAGATGAAGGAACACTCCAGGGCGAGGCTGGGCTGGCTGGGCCAGTTGCCCAGCAAGGTCGACGTCTACGAGGTCGGCCCCCGGGACGGCCTGCAGAACGAGCTGCGCACGCTGCCCACGCGGGACAAGGCGCGCCTCATCAACGCGCTGGTGGCCGCGGGCGAGAAGCGCATCGAGGTGACGTCGTTCGTGTCGCCCAAGTGGATTCCCCAGCTCGCGGACGCGGAGGAGCTGCTGCGGCTGGTGGGCCGCCGCGAGGGCGTGGTGTTCTCCGCGCTGGTGCCCAACCTCAAGGGCCTGGAGCGCGCGAAGGACGCGGGCCTGGAGGAGGCCGCCGTCTTCATCTCCGCGTCCGAGGCGCACTCGAAGAAGAACATCAACAAGAGCATCGCCGAGGCCGTGGTGGGCGCGCGCGAGGTGACGGGCGCGGCGCTCCAGGCGGGCATGCGGGTGCGGGGCTACCTGTCCACCGTGTGGGGCTGCCCCTATGAGGGGGATGTCCCGGTGGAGCGCGTGGTGGACATCTGCCGCCAGCTCGTGGACGCGGGCATCTACCAGCTCAGCCTGGGGGACACGATTGGCATCGGCACGCCTCGCCAGACGGAAATCCTCCTGGAGGCGCTGCTGAAGCATATCCCCGTGGAGAAGCTGGCGCTGCACCTGCACGACACGCGCGGCACCGCGCTGGCCAACGCGCTGGTGGGCCTGTCCGCGGGGGTGACGACGTTCGACGCGAGCATCGGCGGCCTGGGCGGCTGCCCCTACGCCCCGGGAGCGGCGGGGAACCTGGCCACGGAGGACGCCGTCTTCATGCTCCACGGCATGGGCGTGGACACCGGCATCAACCTGGACCGGCTGGTGGAGGCCGGGGAGATTGCCCAGGAGCTGATCGGCCGGAAGCTGGCGGGCAAGTACCTCCAGGCCGCGCTCGGCGAGCGGGAGAAGAAGGCCGCCCGCCGCGCGCAGACGTAACGTAAGGGATGCCAGGGGGCCGCGACCGAGGTGCGCCTCGGTCGCGATGGCCCGCCTCACCGCCCGTTGATCATCGACTCCAGCCGGTCCTGAATCCCCAGGTGGTTGGCGGCGCTCTCCAGCATCCGCCACTCCTTGCGGTCGATGCGCCCGTCCACCAGCGCCATCTCCACGATGTTTCGCAGGAACGCCTCCGCCTCCGGGCTGCCCCGCGGCACCATGCGGTCAAAGAGCTGCGGCCCCGAGCTCAGCGCCATCTCCACGTTGGACCACGCCACGCCCCAGCGCTCCGAGCACAGCTTCAAGAGCTTCCGCTCCGCGCTCGTCACCTCACCGTCCGCGGCGGCGATGGCGGCCATCATGTAGAGCAGCCGCTGCCGCTCCTGGACGTCCATCACCAGGTCCTTCCCCAGCGCCGCGTGCCCGCCGACGTCCCCGTGAGAGGACTGCGCGCTCCGGCGCGGAGGCAGGGCGCGGAACCGCGCGTCCTCGTCCGCGTTCCACGCCTCGAACGTGCGCGCCGCCGCGAGCACCCAGTCCCGCTCACCGGTGGCCAGCGGCGTGCCGCAGTATTCGCAGTCCGTGGCGGCGCTGTTCGTCAGCGGCGCGTTGCACTGCGGGCACCGGTCCGTGGACATGCCGTTGGCGGTGTTCGTCTTCGCGCCGTGCTTGCGCGTCAGCGTGAAGATGAAGCGCTGGGGCACGGTGGGCAGCGAGCGGGGCCGCTCGTTCGCCGGGCCCACGCCCATGCGCGCGCTCCAGCGAATCTCCACGTGCGCCACGTCGTGGCCCTGCGGGTCCACCTGGAAGGCTCGCACGTCCGCGGAGCCCACGGCGCACTCCAGGAACACGCGGCGCAGGCCCTTGCCGCGCAGGCCCTCCAGCTCCGTCTCCAGCCGCTTCACGGTGTCCGGCCGCGCCACCTTGGCCAGCGGCTTCGTGTCCGCGCGGCTCTGCGCGTCAATCCACTTCCAGAACAGCAGTGACGCGCGGTCCTCCAGCATCTCCAGGTTGAGCGCCGGGTCCGCCTCGCGGGCCTCCCGCATCCCGTCCACCATCTTGTGGTACGGCACGTGCTCGATGCCCTGCGTGATTTCGGACAGCGTCCAGTCGTAGTTACCGGAGTTCACCACCGCGCCGCAGAACTCACAGCTGTTGGCCGCGCCGCCGTTGAAGGGCGCGCCGCAGTTGGGGCACTTGCCCTGGAACAGGTCCGCGCCAATGCGCGTCTGCGCGCCCGGCTTGCGCACAAAGGTCCACACTTCCGTGAAGGCCTCGCTGGGCACCTTGCGCGCGGCCTCGGTGGCCTGCGCGTCGGAGAAGGACGCGGGCACGTCCGTGTCGCGCATGCGCGCGTGGACGCGGACGTGGATGCTGTCGAACCACTGGGTCTGCTCCAGCCCGATGAGCTGGAGATCCTGCACCTCGAAGTCGGTGATGGCGTCGCGCACGCCCTGCGCGCGCATCAGCTCCAACTGCACGCCGAAGCGCTGGAAGGTGGCGTCCGACAGGAAGGGCCGCACCGGCGTCATGTCCCGGAGGAACCAGGCCTTCTGCAGCTCCAGGAACAGCCACTTCGTCTTCTCCAGCATCGGTTCCACCTGGAAGGCGGGGTCCTTCAGCCGGAGGGCATTCGCCCAGCCGTCCACGTCACGCCGGGTGACCTGGGTGCGCTGGTAGGCCTCGCGCTGCTCCAGGGCGCGCTTCGTGGTGGCGTCCGGGTGCAGGTTGCGCCGGTACAGCCAGTACACGACGCCGCCGACGCAGAGCAGCGGGAGCATCACCTTGGGGTAGCGCCAGACGAGGCTGAAGAGCTGATAGGCGACCCAGAGCGCGACGCCATCGTCACCGCCGCCGCCACCACTGCCTCTGCCGGACGAGGGGCGGGAGTAGTGCTCGCCGCCACCGCCGCGGGCCAGGGCCTCCAGCGGAATCATGAGTGCCAGATAGGCGATAGCGGGCAGCCAGGGGGCCCACCGGGAGAGTCGGTGCGAGATGGAGCGCAGAGGCGTGGCCATGTCCTCCATGCTAACCGTTTCCGCCTTGCCAGACCCGGCTTATGGCCGCACTCTCTTCCGCCGCCCAGGGCAGCCCGCCTGCCTGGTCTGGAAAGGGGAGCGAACATGCCGGAATTCAAGGTCGACGCACGCGGTGCCATCGAGATCTGGACCATCGACGGTGAGAGCCGCCGCAATGCCATCAGCCGGGCCATGTTGAAGGAGCTGGGTGAGCTGGTGACACGCGTGTCCTCCAGCCGCGAGGTGCGCGCCGTCGTCATCACCGGCGCGGGCGACAAGGCCTTCTGCGCCGGCGCCGACCTGAAGGAGCGCGCCACCATGGCGGAGGACGAGGTCCGCGCCTTCCTGGACGGACTGCGCCGCACCTTCCGCGCCATCGAGCAGAGCGACTGCGTCTTCATCGCCGCCATCAACGGCGCGGCCTTCGGCGGGGGCACGGAGCTGGCGCTCGCGTGTGACTTGCGCGTGGCGTCCCCGGCCGCGGAGCTGGGCCTCACCGAGGTGAAGCTGGGCATCATCCCCGGCGGGGGAGGGACGCAGCGGCTGGCGCGACTGGTGGGCCCGGGCCGCGCGAAGGACCTCATCCTCACCGCCCGCCGCATCAACGCGGCCGAGGCCTTCAGCGTGGGCCTGGTGAACCGGCTCGCGCCGGAAGGCCACCTGCTGGCCGTGGCGCACGGGCTGGCGGAGTCCGTGGTGGAGAACGCGCCCATCGCCGTGGCCACCGCCAAGCACGCCATCGACGAGGGCACGGGCCTGGAGCTGGATGACGCGCTGGCGCTGGAGCTGCGCAAGTACGAGGAGATCCTCAAGACGGAGGACCGCCTGGAGGGCCTGCGCGCCTTCGCGGAGAAGCGCGCGCCCGTCTACAAGGGCCGCTAGGCCCGCGGCTTCAGGGGCACTGCTGGAAAGAGGGCGGGGACGGAAGGCCCGGTCGTCGCCGGTCCCCGTCCCCGAAGGTGCATCACGTCATGGCTCGAAGGCCGCGCGCGCCGCTCAGGCGTTCGCGGTGCGCTCCTGGCCCAGGTTGACGTTCTGCTTGTTCATGTAGGCCGTGGCCTTGTCCTTCACCGTGGTCCGCAGCTCGGTGCCCGTCTTCGGGGCCATCAGCAGCGCCGCGACGCCACCGGCTGCCACGCCGAGGATGAAGATGCCCAGGCCGCCCAGGCCCGCACGCGCCGGCTTGTAGGTGGTCAACCCCACATGCCGCAGCACGTCATCCGGTTCGAATTCATCCCAGCGGTTCCGCGCCGCGCGGGGTAGGTCACTGATGAGCTTGTGGGCCAACCACTTCCGGTACAGATCGCTCCGGGCAATACCCTTGGCCATCCACTTGCCTTTCTTCGCTGCGAACATGCGTCCCTCCAGGGCCCGATGGTTGCCGGGTGCGCATCACTCGCGAGCACGCCCCCGTTAAGCACCAAGGTAGGCAGGGGAGCCTGACGCGGCATCCCCTGGGGAACCGCTTCTGCGCGGTGCGTCGGCTGCCTGTCACGCCGCGCCGGCCCCTCAGCGAGAAGGCAGCCAGCCGTAGCCCTTTCTGCTATGTGCCACGGGCCATGTCCCAAGACTCGAGACTGTTGGAGAAGATCGCCCAGGTGGAGAAGGGTGGCGCGCAGAAGTACCACGCCAAGAACGCGGAGGCGGGCAAGCTCTTCGCTCGCGAGCGCATTCGCCTGCTGGTGGACGAGGGCTCCTTCGTGGAGGACGCGAAGCTCGCCAACAACCTGGACCCGGACCTGCCCTCGGATGGCGTCATCATCGGCGTGGGCAAGGTGGCGGGGCGCACCGTGGCCATCATGGCCAACGACTCCACGGTGAAGGCCGGCAGTTGGGGCGCCCGCACGGTGGAGAAGATCCTCCGCATCCAGGAGACGGCCCGCGACCTGCGCTGCCCGCTGTTCTACCTGGTGGACTCCGCCGGAGCGCGCATCACCGACCAGGTGGAGATGTTCCCTGGCCGCCGCGGCGCCGGCCGCATCTTCTACAACGAAGTACACATGTCCGGCTTCGTGCCGCAGGTGTGTCTGCTCTTCGGTCCGTCCGCCGCCGGCGGGGCGTACATCCCCGCGTTCTGCGACCTGGTCATCATGGTGGAGGGCAATGCCTCCATGTACCTGGGCAGCCCGCGCATGGCGGAGATGGTCATCGGTGAGAAGGTGACGTTGGAGGAGATGGGCGGCGCGAAGATGCACTGCTCCATCTCTGGCGTCGGCGACGTGCTGGTGAAGACGGAGCAGGAGGCCATCGAGGCGGCGAAGAAGTACATCGGCTACTTCCCGGAGAACTTCTCCCAGGTGCCGCCGCGCGCCGAGCCCAAGGCCCCCAAGGCTGGCGGCAAGAAGGTGGCGGAGATTGTCCCCGTCGACCAGAACAAGCCCTTCAACATGCACGAGCTCATCAACGAGCTCATCGACGAGGGAAGCTGGTTCGAGGTGAAGAAGCTCTTCGCCCAGGAGCTCGTCACGGGCCTGGCCCGCATTGACGGCCGCCCGGTGGGCATCGTCGCCAACCAGCCCAAGTACAAGGGCGGCGTGCTGTTCGTGGACAGCGCGGACAAGGCGGCCCGCTTCATCTGGCTGTGTGATGCATTCAACATCCCGCTGCTCTACCTGGCGGACGTTCCGGGCTTCATGATCGGCACCAAGGTGGAGCGTGCGGGCATCATCCGCGCCGGCGCGAAGATGATCTCCGCCGTGTCCGAGGCCAGCGTGCCCCGCGTCTGCGTGGTGGTCCGCAAGGCCTACGGCGCCGGCCTCTACGCCATGAGCGGCCCCGGCTTCGCCCCGGACGCCACCATCGCGCTGCCCGGCGCGATGATCGCCGTCATGGGCCCGGAGGCGGCGGTGAACGCCGTCTACTACAACAAGATTCAGGAGCTGCCGGAGGCCGAGCGGCCCGCCTACGTCCAGAAGCTGCGCGACGAGTACAAGCAGGACGTGGACATCTACAAGCTGGCCAGCGAGCTGGTGATTGACGACATCGTGCCGGGTGACCGCCTGCGTCAAGACCTCATCCAGCGTTACGGCGTGTACGCGCAGCGGCATCAGCCCCGTGCGGAAAAGAAGCACGGTGTCTATCCGGTTTGAGTAGGTAGCGTTACCCCACCTCCAGGGCCCGGGCTGCGCCTGGGCCGTTTGCTATAGATCCTGCTGACACCATGGATTTTGACCTTCCTGAAAGCCATCGCGCCCTGCAGTCCTCTGTCCGTGACTTCTGCGAACGGCGGGTGAAGCCGTACGCCCGCGAGTGGGACAAGGACGAGAAGTTCCCCATGGAAGTCGTCCGGGAGCTGGGGCAGCTCGGGGTGATGGGCATGCTGGTCGCCGAGGAGTTCGGCGGGGCGGCCATGGACTCGCTCGCCGTGGCGGTGGCGGTGGAGGAGATCGCCCGCTACGACGGCTCGCTGGCGCTCACGGTGGCCAGCCACAACGGCCTGGGCACCAGCCACCTGCGCGTGTTCGGCACGGACGCGCAGCGCCAGAAGTACCTGCCCAAGCTCGCCACCGGTGAGTACCTGGGCGCGTGGGGCCTGACGGAGCCGGGGTCCGGTTCGGACGCGTCCGGCATGAAGACCACGGCCGTGCGCAAGGGCGACGGCTGGGTGCTCAACGGCGCCAAGATGTTCATCACCCAGGGCACGGTGGGTGACGTGTTCGTGGTGCTGGCCGTCACCTCGCCGCAGAAGCGGCAGAAGGGCATCACCGCGTTCCTGCTGGAGAAGGGGCTGCCGGGCTTCAGCCAGCGCCCCATCCACGGGAAGCTGGGCATGCGCTCGTCGGACACGGCCGAGCTCATCCTGGAGAACGTGGAGGTGCCGGACTCGGCGCGCGTGGGTGAGCTGGACCACGGCTTCATCGACACGATGAAGATCCTCGACCGCGGCCGCATCACCATCGGCGCGCTGGCGGTGGGCCTGGGCCGGGGCGCCCTGGAGGAGTCCATTGGCTACTCGCGCGAGCGCACCGCGTTCGGCCAGCCCATCAGCGAGTTCCAGGGCCTGCGCTGGATGATGGCGGACATGAAGACGGAGCTGGACGCGGCTCGCCTGCTGGTCCACCGCGCGGCGAAGCTGGCGGATGAAGGCAAGCCGTACTCACTGGAGGCCTCCATGGGGAAGCTGTTCGCCTCCGAGGCGGCCATGCGGGCTTGCAACAAGGCCGTGCAGATCCACGGTGGGTACGGATACACCCGCGAATTCCCTGTCGAGCGCTACCTGCGCGACGCCAAGTTGTGTGAGATCGGCGAGGGAACCAGCGAGATCCAGCGTACAATCATCGCCCGAGAAATCTTCAAAGGGGCTTGATGGACACCGCGCGGCTGGAAGGCCTCGGGCTGCAGTTGCGGGAGGACGCGGCCGGCACCGAGGCGGTGCTGGACCTGGAGTCGTCCCCGCTGGTCAATCCCGTCACCCGGGCCTTCATCCCGGAGGTGACCTTCCAGGTGCTGGGGGATCGTCTCATCCCCATCGCGCCGGCGGCCGTCGTGGGCCTTGCCCCCATCCTGGTGGGCGCGCTCAGCGACGTGGCGGACATCGAGGCGCTGCTCGCGGACGCGTTCAACGAGCACATCTTCCATGTCCAGCGCCGCTCCGCGGAGCTCCAGGTGCTGGGGCTGACGCCGCGCGTGGAGCCGGAGACGCTGGAGCTGTCCACCGAAGTGGTGGACGGTGAGCTGGCCGTCACGCTGGTGTCGGACCGGCTGGGCAACTTCCGCGTGGCCCGCGTGGCCCGGGGCAAGGAAGAGCTGGGCACGGGCAGCGGCCACACGCTGGAGCTGTCGGAGTTCCGCGAGCGGGCCGCGCTGACGGGCTACCTGGTCGCGCTGTTTGGCGAGCCGGCGGCCGTCCGCAGGCCGCGCCGGTGGGCGCAGGGTTGGTGCGCTTCTCGGACATCGTGGAGAAGTTCGGCGCGGAGGCGCTGGTGCCTCCTCGCAGCAGCCTGGAGTTGCTGGCGCAGTTGCAGGTGGAAGGCCGTCCGTACCGCTTCGCCGCCGCGCGGGTGGCGGGCCGCACCTTCCGGGGGCTCCTTGCGGGGCCCCAGGGCAAGGAGTGGGCGGGACGGTTCGAGCTGGATGAGTTTCCAGGCATCGTGCGGATGGTGGCGGACCTGCTGAAGGTCCCTCCCGCGGCCGTGAGGCTGGTGGGCCCGGACGCGCCTCAGGAGTGATGCGTTTGAGTGGTCCGGACAAGATGAGCCCGTCCGAGCGGGTGCAGTTGCTGGAGTCGCGGTTGGGGTTGAGCTTCTCCAAGATGGAGACGGCGCTGGAGGCCCTGACCCACAAGACGTACGTCAACGAGACGCGGGACAAGGAGCTGAAGGACAACCAGCGCCTGGAGTTCCTGGGCGACTCGGTGGTGAACCTGGCCGTCAGCCACCGGTTGATGGCGCGCTGCCCGGGGCTGCCCGAAGGCGACCTGACCAAGATGCGCGCCCGCGTCGTCAACGAGGACGGCCTGGCCCGCGTGGCCCGGACGATTCCGTTGGGGGACCTGCTGCTGCTGGGCCGGGGCGAGCTCATGTCCGGCGGGCGGGAGAAGAACTCCGTCCTGGCGGACGCGCTGGAGGCCGTCTTCGGCGCGGTGTTCCTCACCAGCGGCCTGGACGCCGCGGTGGCGCTGGTGGACCGGTACTTCGCGGACCTGCTGGACGAGGTGTCCAGCGGCCAGGGGCGGCTCGACTACAAGACGCTGCTCCAGGAGATGGCCCACGAGCGGCTCAAGCTCCAGCCGCGCTACCGCGTCGTGTCGGAGTCCGGTCCGGAACACTCCAAGGTGTTCGAGGTGGAGCTGGTGCTGGGGGACACCGCCTTCGCCCGGGCCACCGGCCGGAGCAAGAAGGAGGCGGAGCAGGCCGCCGCGCAGGCGACGCTGGAGAAGCTGCGCCAGGACGCCACGTGTCCCACCTCCCCCCCGCCCGGAACGCCACGACACGACACGCCGGCGTGAAACCCCTTGGATGGGGCAGGGGGCGGCGCGTAAGGTGCCGCGCCGAATGCCCCCCGCCTCCCTCCGAAAGACGCTCGCGCTGGTGACCTGCCTGTTGGCGGGCTCGGTCCTCGCCGCCGATTCCGGCAAGTGGACCCGGCGGGCCGCCACCGGCAAGGACCTGTACGCCACGCTCCAGACGAGCGAGGGCCCCATCGTCGTCCGGCTCTTCGCCAAGGACGCGCCGAAGACGGTGGCCAACTTCGTGGGGCTGGCCACCGGTGAGAAGGCGTGGCGGGACCCCAAGACGGAGAAGCAGTCGAAGCAGCCGCTCTATGACGGCACGGTGTTCCACCGCGTGATTCCGGGCTTCATGATTCAGGGTGGGGACCCCACCGGCAGCGGCTTCGGAGACCCGGGCTACCGCTTCCCGGACGAGTTCCAGAGCGGCCGCACCTTCGACAAGGTCGGCCTGTTGGCCATGGCCAACGCGGGGCCCAACACCAACGGCAGCCAGTTCTTCATCACCACCTCCACGCCCTCGCACCTGGGCGGCAGGCACACCATCTTCGGTGAGGTGGTGGGCGGCTACGACGTGGTGGAGAAGATCAGCAACGTGCCCCGGGACAACCGGGACCGCCCGCGCACCGCGGTGGTACTGACGCGCGTGGTGCTGAGCGACAAGGCTCCCGCGGGCGTGACGGCCCCCGCAGCGGGCAAGGAAGCGGCGCTCCAGAAGGACGCGGGCGCGAAGACGGTTTCACCAAGGCCGTGACATCGACCGGGTCCGTCCTCCGGACGGGCCCCCACACGGGAGGGCAGCATGGGAATGATGGACGAGGCCCGCGCGGGCAATGACCTTTACGCCACCTTCGACACCACGCTGGGGAAGATCGTGGTGAAGCTGTTTCCGAAGGACGCGCCGAAGACGGTGAGCAGCTTCGTGGGCCTGGCGACGGGCGAGCTGCCCTTCCAGGACCCGAAGACGGGTGAGAAGACCCAGCGCGCCTACTTCGACGGCATCATCTTCCACCGCGTGATTCCGGGCTTCATGATTCAGGGCGGTGACCCCACGGGCACCGGCCGCGGCGGCCCGGGCTTCAACGTGGACGACGAGTTCCAGAGCGGCCGGACCTTCGACAAGGTCGGTCTGCTGGCCATGGCGAACACCAGCCGCCCCAACACCAACGGCAGCCAGTTCTTCATCACCACGTCCAAGCCGACGTACCTCAACAACAAGCACACCATCTTTGGTGAGGTGCTCAGCGGCTACGACGTGGTGGAGAAGATTGGCGGCGTGCCGCGCGACGGCATGGACCGTCCCCGCCAGGATGTGGTCATCACGAAGCTGACCATTTCGACGACCCAGCCGTAGCCTGTCCGCTCGCCGCCCGTCCCGGCATGACCGGCGGGCGGCGGGCTGTTATAGGGCGCTGTCCAGACGTTCCCTTTTCGGGCCTCCGCGGTATGCGGCGTCCCAGATCACCTCCGAAGCAATGGCCTCCCCCAAGACACACCGCAGCGGCTTCGCCGCCCTCATCGGGCGCCCCAACGTGGGCAAGAGCACGCTGCTCAATGCACTGACAGGCGAAAAAATCGCCATCGTCTCCCCCAAGCCGCAGACGACGCGCAACCGCATCCTCGGCGTCGTCACCCGCCCGGAGGGGCAGGTGGCGTTCATCGACACGCCGGGCATCCATCAGGCCAAGGGCGAGCTGAACCGCTACATGGTCGAGGTGGCGCTCCAGGCGGCCGAGGAGGTGGACCTGGTCCTCTTCCTCATCGAGCCCCCCGCGAGCGAGAAGCCCGAGGTGAGCCCGGGCAACCGCGCCATCCTCGAGCGCCTGCAGAAGATCGGCAAGCCGACCTTCCTGGTCATCAACAAGATCGACAGCGTGCCCAAGGGGCAGTTGTTGCCGCTCATCGACCTGTACCGCCAGGAGTTCCCCTTCGCGGAGGTGGTCCCCATCTCCGCGCGGGAGAAGGACGGCGTGGAGCGGCTGTTCCACACCGTGCTGGGACACCTGCCGGAAGGCGAAAATGTCTTCGACGAGGACATGCTCACCGACCAGCAGGAGCGCGCGCTGGCGGCGGAGTACATCCGCGAGCAGGTGCTGCGGCACTGCCGCCAGGAGATTCCGTACTCCACGGCGGTGGTGGTGGACATCTTCGACGAATCCGAGCGCGAGCCCCGGCCGGGCACGCCGCCGAACCAACTGGGCGGGCTCATCCGCATCGCCGCGTCCATCTTCGTGGAGCGCGACAGCCAGAAGGCCATCATCATCGGCAAACAGGGGCAGATGCTGAAGACCATTGGCACCGACGCGCGCAAGTCCGTGCAGCGGCTGCTGGGCGCGCATGTGTACCTGGACCTGCGCGTCCGCGTGGAGCCGCGCTGGAGTGAGCGCCCCGAAGGCCTCAAGAAGCTGGGATACGACTGAAATGAAGCCCCTGGTCGCTATTGTCGGACGCCCCAACGTGGGCAAGAGCACGCTGTTCAACCGGCTCGCGGGCCGGCGCCTCGCGCTGGTGCAGGACGAGCCCGGCGTGACGAGGGATCGTCACTACGCGGACGCGGAGTGGGAAGGCCGCAACTTCACCTTCATCGACACCGGCGGCTTCGTGCCCGGTGACGAGGACAAGCTGCTCCAGCAGGTGCGGGAGCAGGCGCAGCTGGCCGTGGACGAGTGCGACGTCATCGTCTTCGTCACCGACGCCCGCGCGGGCCTCACCGCCGCGGACGAGGCGGTGGCCAACTACCTGCGCAAGAGCGGCAAGCCGGTGGTGCTGGCCGCCAACAAGCTGGACAACACGTCCGGGCAGATGCTGTCCCTGGCCGGCGAGTTCTACCGCCTGGGCCTGGGCGACGTGCAGGCCCTGTCCGCCGAGCACGGCCTGGGCATGCAGGAGCTGTTCGACGCCGTCGTGTCCAAGCTGCCGCCCAAGGAGGAGGGCGAGGACGCGGAGGCGCCGCCGGACGACGGCATCATCCGCCTGGCCATCATCGGCCGGCCCAACGTGGGCAAGAGCACCCTGGTCAACGCCATCCTGAAGGAGAAGCGGGTGGTGGCCAGCGAGGTGGCGGGCACCACGCGGGACCCGGTGGACTCCGAGCTGACGTACAAGGACCGCAAGCTGCTGCTCACCGACACGGCGGGCATCCGGCGCAAGAAGTCCATTGCCCAGCGCGTGGAGCAGTTCTCCGTCGTCGCCGCGCTGAGGGTGATGGAGCGCAGCGACGTGGCGGTGCTGCTGATGGACGCCACGGAGCCGGCGGTGGACCAGGACGCCAAGCTGGCGGGCCTGGCCGAGGAGCGGGGCCGCGCCCTGGTCATCGTGGTGAACAAGTGGGACCTGGTGGGCGCGGACCAGCGCCGCCAGGAGACCTACCGCGAGTCCCTCAAGTACGCGCTCAAGTTCGTGGGCTACGCGCCCATCCTCTTCACCTCGGCGCTGACCGGCTCCAAGGTGGAGAAGGTGGTGGACGTGGCGACGGAGCTGGCGGACCAGTTCCGCTTCCGGGCGCCCACCCCGCAGCTCAACCGGCTGCTGGAGCACATGGTGGACAACCACCCGGCGCCCATCGTCCGGGGCAAGCCGCTGCGGCTGTACTACATCGCCCAGGTGGCGGCCGCGCCGCCGACCTTCACCATCACCGTGAACCATCCGGACGGCGTTCCGGACATGTACAAGCGGTACATCACCAACCAGCTGCGCAAGACGTTCGACCTGCGCGTGCCCATCCGGCTCATCTTCAAGGGCCGGCCCGGGCAGGCCAAGCGCGAGGCCCGCAAGCGGCCGCAGCGCCAGGGGAAGCGCTGAGGCGTCAGTGCGTTGACACTCGCGGCGCGCGCTCCATACAGTGCGCCGCTCTTTAAAAGAGGTTGCCCGACGTGGCCGGAACCACCAAGACCGAGAAGATTCGCCAGAAGGAGCTCAACCAGCCGGACACCTTCCAGAAGGTGGGCACCGAGGCGAGCGACTGGCTCGCCCAGCGCCAGAAGCTCATCGGGCTCGCCGCGGGCGTGCTCGTCCTGGGCGGCGTGGGTGTGGCCATCGCCAGCGAGGTGTCCAAGCGCGGCGAGGAGAAGGCCGCCGAGGCGCTGGGGCAGGCGCTGACCGTGCTGGACCGGCCCGTGGAGGGCGTGCAGCCCGCGCAGCCCGGTGACACCGAGCCCCCCTTCAAGACGGTGAAGGAGCGCGACGAGGCGCTGGTGAAGTCGTTGTCGGAGTTCCGCCAGCAGCACGGCGGCACGCCGTCCGCGGCGACGGCGGCCCTGACCGAGGGCAAGGCGCAGTTCCGGCTGGGCAACCACGCGGCGGCGCAGGCCTCCTTTGGTGAGTTCCTCAAGGGCGCGGCCCAGAATGATCCGCTCCGCGCGGAGGCGTTCGAGGGCCAGGGCTACGCGCTCGAGGCGGACGGCAAGTACGAGGACGCCATCAAGGCCTTCGAGCAGATGGGCACCGCGGGTGGTCCGTTCCTGGTGGGCATGGGCGACTACCACAAGGCCCGCATGCTCATCCTCCTGGGCAAGAAGGAGGAGGCGGCGCAGGTCCTGTCGAAGCTGAGCACGGCGCAGCCGAACACGGCGGCGGCGCGTCAGGCCGGTGAGCGCCTGGCGGTGCTGGCGTCCGAAGGTGTGAAGGTTCCTGCCCCGGAGGCTCCGGCGGCTGCACCCGTTACGGACGCGGGGTAGAAACACACGCCATGACGATGCGGCTCGTGAGCTGGAAGCGTTGGCTGGGTGGCACCGTGGCGGCGGGGCTTCTGGGCGGCTGCAGTGGCGTTCAGTACTACGGCAACCCGGAGCTGCCCCGGCCGCCGTCGAACACGCCGCTGGACTACTTCTCCGTCAACTGGTGGGCGCCGCTCGCGCCGCCGAAGACGCTGGAGTATGGGCCTCGGGAGACGGCGTCGCCGGCCTATGACGCCGTCAGCCGGACGGCGGTGGCCCTCACGCGGGACGGGTATGTCCGCGGCGTGGGGCCCGACGGCCAGGTGAAGTGGGAGCACAAGACGGCCAGCCGCTTCAGCGCGGGCCCCCGGGTGGTGGACGGCGTGGTCTACGTGCCGGGCGGCGACGGCGTCCTGTACGCGCTGGACGTCGCCTCGGGTGATGAGAAGTGGAAGTACGTCGCGGGCGAGGCGCTGGCGACGGTGCCCGTGGTCGCGGAGGGCCTGGTGCTGGTGGCCTCCGAGAGCGACACGCTCTTCGCGGTGAAAATCGCGGATGGACAGTGGGCCTGGCAGTACCGCCGGGATCCGCCCACGGGCTTCACCGTACGCGGCGCGTCCCGGCCCCTGGTCCGTGAAGGCGTGGCCTACGTGGGCTTCTCGGACGGCTTCGTGGTGGCGCTCAGCGCCGATGACGGTGGCGTCACCTGGGAGCGCTCGCTGTCGGGCACCGGCACCGAGTTCCTGGACGTGGACAGCAGTCCGGTGATGGACGCCAACGGGCAGCTCTACGTCGCGTCGTACAAGAGCGGCGTCTTCGCGCTCGAGGCGGAGACGGGCGACCTGGTGTGGAACACCTCCGTGGCGGGCATGACGTCGCTGCTGGTCAGCGGCCAGGTGCTCTTCGCCTCCGGAGACGGCCGGGTGGATGCCTACCTGGCGGAGACGGGACGGCTCCTCTGGTCGCACCCCCTGGGGGAACGGGCTGGCTTCGCCCCGGTGTTCGCTCAGGGAATGCTGCTGGTGCCCACGTCCAACGCGCTGCTGTTCCTGGAGCCCAAGACGGGCCGCTCCCGCGTGTCCTGGAACCCGGGAAGCGGCGTCACCGCGCCGCCCTTCGTGGCGGGCAGGCAGCTGTTCGTGCTGACGAATGGCGGCTACCTGTACTCCCTGGACATGAACGGGATTGACGGGTGACGGCGCCGGCACGCAGGACGGTCCGCGTGGTGGCGGCGCTGATTCCGCGGCCGGAGGATGGGCGTCAGTTCCTGGTGCAGCAGCGGCTCCCGGGTGGCAGCCGCGCGCTGCTGTGGGAGTTCCCCGGCGGCAAGGTGGAGGCCGGGGAGACGGACGAGGCCGCGCTGGCCCGGGAGTGCCGCGAGGAGCTGGACGTGGAGCTCGCCGTGGGACGGCGGCTCTGGGAGGGCCAGCACAGCTATCCGGACCTGACGGTGGAGCTGGTGCTGTTCCTGGCCCGGATTGTCTCGGGCGAGCCCCAGCCGCTGGGTGCCCACGCGCTGGCGTTCCACACGCCGGCGCAGATGCAGTCACTGCCGTTCTGTGAGGCGGACATCCCGCTCCTGGACGACCTGGTGGCGGGAAGGCTGGGCGCGCTCGATTGATGCTGCAGCGCACGTTCCAGCACATCCCCAGTGTCGGCCCCTGGCGGGAGAAGGATTTATGGTCCCGCGGCATCCGCACCTGGGATGACTTTCCGGAGGCCGGCCAGGGCGTGGCCCTGAGCCGGAAGTCGGATGACGTGGCGCGGGCGCGCATCGCCGAGTCGAAGGACGCGCTGGCCCGGCGGGACTTGCGCAAGCTGGCGGAGCTGCTGCCGTCCCGGGAGCACTGGCGCCTGTATCCCGAGTTCCAGGACGACGCCGTCTACTTCGACATCGAGACGGATGGCCGGGAGGCCCAGGCGCCCACGGTGGTGAGCCTGTTCGACTCGAAGGGCCTTCACGTCTTCATCCAGGGCCGGAACATGGACGCGCTGCCGGAGGCCATGGCCGCCCGGCGGCTGTGGGTGACGTTCAACGGCTCCTGCTTCGACGTCCCCGTGCTTCGCGACTACTTCGGCCCGGGGCGTTTTCCGGTGCCGGACGCGCACATCGACCTGCGGTTCGTGACGCGGCGGCTGGGCATGGGCGGCGGCCTGAAGGAAATCGAAGGGAAGATTGGCGCCGAGCGCCCGCCGCACATGAAGGGCGTGAACGGCTACGACGCCGTGCTGCTGTGGCGCGCGTACCAGCGCCGGGGGGACGTGGAGGCCCTCCGGTTTCTCGTCGAGTACAACCTCTACGACGCCTTCCAGCTCCGGACGCTGATGGACGTGGCGTACAACCGCGGGGCGGATGAGCTGAACCAGGACGTGCCCCGGCTGCCCGTATTCGAGCGCGGCGATGTGCTTTACGACGTCAGTCGCATCATCCTGGAGTTGGGGCCGACCGAGCGGGACCTGCAGACGCTTGCTCGCGTCCGGGCCATGGAGCAGGACGGCTGAGCGGGCAGGGTGACTGTGACCGGTTCACCGTCCCGCCAGCAGCCGTGCATGCATGACTTCCGGGCGGTGAACACCTTGGCTCGGGAAGTCTGGGGCTGCGGTGGAATGCCCCGGGGCAGCGTTTGTAGGTTGCAGGGTCCACCACGGAGGAATGAATGAACGACCCGACGAATCCATCGCCGGCCGAGGTTGCTGAGCCCTCTTCGAGCTCCAAAATCAAAACGTTGGCCGTCGTCCTGGGGCTGGCCGGCCTGGCGTTGGTGGCGTCGTATTTCGGGCTTCGGGGCCAGCTGTCATTCCCGGCGTTGGTGCCCACGGTGCCCACGGCACCCGCCGAGCCCGTTGTCGCGACGCCCACGGCGCCGCCCGTGACCGCGGAGACGTCGCTGCCAGAGCGGGACGGCGAGGTCCGGGACCTGGTAAGCCAGCTTTCGGCTGAGCCCGAGCTGGCGCGGTGGCTGAATGAGCAGGATTTGATTCGCCGCTTCACAGGCGCCGTCACCAGCATCGCGGAGGGTTTGAGCCCGCGTCCGATGCTGGGTTTCCTGGCGCCCACGGAGGCATTTCAAGTGACCCAGGTGGATGGCACGACGGTCATCGATCCCGCCAGTTACACGCGCTACGACGCCGTGGCCCGGGTGATTGGCTCCATCGACGTTCGAACCGCGACCAGCGTGTTCCGCGAGCTGAAGCCGCTGATTGACCAGGCCAACGCGGAGATCGCGCCACCGGGCCAGATCTTCAACAGCTCCCTGAGCGCGGCCATCCAGCATCTGCTGAAGGTTCCGGCGCAGGAAGGTCCGGTGGAGGTGGTGCCGGAGGGCGCGCTGTATGCCTATGCGGCGCCGGAGCTGGAGGATTTGAGCCCCGCGCAGAAGCATCTGCTGCGCATGGGGCCTGAGAACATGAAGCGCATCCAGTCCAAGCTCCGGGAGCTGAAGACCGCGCTGGGGCTGCCGCCGGTGGCGGACCTCTGAGGCGACGCGGTCCGTTCAGGGCCGCCCAGGCTGGCTACCGGCGTTTCTTCTTGCCGGAGGGCTTGGGCGGCGGGGCCGGCTTTTCCTTTTCGCCAGCGATTTGAAGCGCTTGGCGGAACTCGTCGACGTCGCGGCCCAGGCCGTCCGTGAACGCGGTGCCAGTCTGGGCGTCGACGACCAGGGTGTACTTGAAACCGGTCTTGAGCGGCTGCGGCAGGCGGATGCGGTAGACGAGCCCGGTTTCGGATTCCTCGACCTCGTCATCGGAGACCATGGCCCGGTCGGCCTCGTCGAACAGCCGGACCCGGTAGTTCTTGAGCGGGCTGGACGTGCGGAGCTCCAGGAGCTGGGTGGGCTCGATGACGGAGGCGTCATCGGGTGCCAGGGCGACCTCTGCGAGGCCCGGGCCCGCGCTGGCGGCGCCGGCATCGGGGGCCGGGCCTGCGTCGGTGGCCAAGGCCGTGTCGGGCGTTGCGGCCGTGCCGTTGGTGGCGGGCGCGGTCGGCGCGGTATCGGACGCGGACGGACCGGCCTGGTAGCGGAGCGAGAACCGGGTAGGCGGCGGCGTCGCGGGAACCTGGGGTGCCTCGGCGACACCTGAATCCGGCGTGGCGGCCGGCTTGTCCGGGCAGCCGGAGAGGACGAGAGCGCCACAGCAAGTGACGGCGACGAGTCCGAATCGAAGAAGACGCATGTGGCGGGCACGGTATGCGCCCAGGTGTGCGCCGGAAAGCGCGGAGTGCCGGCCAGCCAGCCGGGCCGCAGGCTGGTGGCAACGGGGCCGTGGATAACGTCCAGGACGTGACCTCTCCCTCTGAAAGAAGGTCCGATAACATGCGTGCGGGCCAGAGCCTTGATTTCCTCCCCTGTTCAGTGTCAGGCTGGAAGGCGTAACAGGTTGCGCGCGCACGTCAAAAACGCGCCTCAGTCGGTTGGACTGAGGACGGCTCCGAAGCCGTTAGCGCGGCCCAAAAGATTCCGGTTCCAGGTCCGTTGTCCGAGGGCCCCCGCTGAGACAGGGACCGACAGAATGCCGCAGGTGCCTGAGAACACCTGACGCGCCTAGGGCCCGGGCGAGAGCGCTAACTCTCACCGGGCCCGCCCTTTTTGGGGCGGGTGAGCACAACGTTACGTCTGGCTGGCTGGCGGGCGCAAGTGGCGCGTCTACCCCAACAGGGTGACACCCACCATTGCGCAATCACTGCTCAATAGACGTGGGTGTCTTGCGACCCTTACTCAGCGGCACCCAGCACCGGCCCTCGGCCTCGTAGGTCGCCACCGGGCACGGCGGGCGGGCCCCTCCCGCAGGCACCCAGCAAGCTTTTGACTTTGGCTGCCATCCAGGAGGGCACGGCCACACCCAGTTCGGGTCAGGGTTGGCGGGGATGGTGCGGCCAGACGTCACTGCGCGCTCGTCCTCCGGCCGGACGTCCACGGTGTACTCGCTGGCGGGTAGCTCCTCAAGCTCCACCAGCTCCGGCGCCTGGTCGGCATCGAGCTGCCCCACCACCAGGCCCACCAGGCCCGCCAGCACCAGCGCCACCAGCACCAGGTCCGGGAGCTGCGCGGCGTGGGGCGCCGCGCCGTGGAGCTCCACGGCGTGGGGTTGGGGGCTGGTGG
>JBKGHI010000100.1:0-27981 GCA_046520405.1 Myxococcus sp. 1LA | reverse complement strand
CGCGCCAGACCCACTTCATCCAGGGCGGAGCGGACGCCGCGGGCGGGGCGAGCCCAGCAGCAGCGCGTCCACCTGCCCGTCGAGCAGGTCCGGCCCGGTGCGCGGCGAGGAACGCCTCGCAGGTGTCACACGGCCGCGACAGGTGTTCGGCGAAGTACGCCACGGCCTCCGGCTCGCGACGGGAAAGGGCGCTCAGCGCGACGTCATCCAGGTGTCTCATGAGCACTCACTCCCACCGGCCGGCGAGGACTCGCCGCAACAGCTCCCGCTTGATTCGAGACCGGAACCGATCCAGCCGCATCGTCACCGCGCTCTTTCCCACGCCCAGCTTCTCCGCAATCTCGCGCGCGGACAGTTCACCCTCAATGTAGAAGAGGTGCACCGTCCGTTTCTCCTCGCCCTCGGGCAGCTCCGCGATGAGCCGCCGCACCACCTCGATGTCGCGCTCCAGTTGCAGGGCCTCGGGAATGTGGGGGACCGACTCCGGTTCCGGGTCCGCCACGTCCTCCTCCAGCCGCCGGGTGCTCGACTTCCGCTCCAGCCGCGTCCGGGCCCGGTTGCGGGCAATGGACAGGAGCCATGACTCGAAGGCCCCCGGCTCCTTCAGCCGAGGCAGCGCCCGGAACGCCCGGACGAACGTCTCCTGGATGACGTCTTCCACCTCATCCGCGTCCAGTTGCGCGAATCCACCCACCAGCCGCGCCACCAGCGGACGCATGCGTCGGTAGAGCTCGCTGTAGGCAGAGGCCTGCCCTAGCGATGCCCGCCGCACCCATTCCGTCAGTCCCTCCGACGCACCCACCTGTCCTCCAGACCCTCGCGAACACCCGTCGGCCACAGGGCCGGTGCTTACCCTCGTCCCCCTGGGAGCAGCCAGGCGGCCTTCTTCTTGCTGGCACCCGGGGGGGCGCTGGGGGGAAGAATGTCTCCGCGGCCGTTCATTTCAAGAAGGGACACTGCCATGCGCGTCATCAACTTCAATGCCGGCCCGGCCGGCTTGCCACTGCCTGCTCTCGAGCGTGCTCGGGACGAGCTGCTCGACTTCCAGGGCTCTGGAATGTCGGTGATGGAGCACAGCCACCGGGGGCGGGAATACGAAGGGGTTCACGACGAGGCCATCTCCCTGTTGACCCGGCTGCTCGGGATTCCAGACACCCACCAGGTCCTCTTCCTCACTGGCGGTGCCTCCCAGCAGTTCGCCCAGGTGCCGATGAACTTCCTGCCGCCGGGGGGAAGCGCGGACTACCTCATGACGGGGGTGTGGAGCGAGAAGGCCTTTGACGAAGCGAAGTACTACGGCACGCCGCGCGTCGCGGTGAGCACGGCGCAGCCGGACAAGCGCTACACGCGAGTGCCCCGCCAGGACGAGCTTCAACTGGATTCGAACGCCGCGTACGTCCACCTCACCAGCAACAACACCATCTTCGGCACCCAGTGGCACACCTTCCCGGATGTGGGGCGCGTGCCGCTGGTGGCGGACATGAGCTCGGACTTCCTGTGGAAGGGCATCGACGTCAGCCGCTTCGGCCTCATCTACGCCGGCGCGCAGAAGAACCTGGGGCCCTCTGGCGTGACGCTGGTGGTGGCCGACAAGGCGTTCCTCGCGCGGGGCCGCAAGGACATCCCGAAGATCTTCCGCTACGCCACGCACGCGGAGAACAACTCGCTCTACAACACGCCGCCCACCCTGGCCATCTACCTGGTGCGCAACGTGCTGGCCTGGGTGCAGTCCGTGGGGGGCCTGGCGCAACTGGAGCAGTGGAACCGGGAGAAGGCGGCGCTGCTCTACGGCGCCATCGACCGGCACGCGGACTTCTACCGCGCGCCGGTGGAGCGCGAGTCCCGTTCAGTGATGAACGTCGTGTTCCACCTGCCCACCGAGGCGCTGGATGCGGCCTTCATCGCTGACGCAAAGCAGCAAGGGATGGTGGGCCTCAAGGGGCACCGGACGGCCGGAGGCGTCCGTGTTTCCATGTACAACGCGGTGAGCGTGGAGAATGTGCGCACACTGGCCACCTTCATGGATCACTTCGTGAAGACACGCGGGTAGGCTGCGTCCAACCGCACGGATTACCCACACCCGGAGGATTCATGAAAGCCACGCTGACCGCCGTCGTGCTGTCCCTGATGTTCGCCGTTCCGGCCTTCGCCAAGGAAGTCGCGGGCGTGAAGTACCCGGAGACCGCGTCCGTTGCCGGCAAGGAGCTGAAGCTCAACGGCGTGGGCCTGCGCAGCAAGCTGGTGTTCAAGGTCTACACGGCCGGCCTCTACCTGGAGACTCCGTCGAAGGATGGCGCGGCCATCATCAGCTCGGATCAGATCAAGCGCGTGCGCATGTACATGCTGCGTGATTTGGACAAGAAGACCATCGTCGAGGCCATTGGCGACGGCTTCAAGAAGAACGCGGGCTCCAAGCTGCCGGAGCTCCAGCCCAAGCTGGACACCTTCAACGCGGCCATCCCGGACGTGAAGAAGGGCGACGAGCTCATCCTCACGTACATCCCCGGCCAGGGCACGCAGGTGTCCAGCAAGACGGGCAAGGAGATCTCCGTGGAGGGCAAGGACTTCGCCGACGCGCTGTTCTCCGTCTTCGTGGGCAAGAACCCGGTGGATGGCAGCCTGCGTGACGGGATGCTCGGCAAGGACTGAGTCACCGACGCGCGCGTTTGACGCGCGCGGGCGCCCCGTGTCTCCGAGTGAGGCACGGGGCGTCGCCGTTTCCGGGGCCCGACGCAATGGGGTGCGAGCCCGTGCGTAGGAATCAGGGACGGCCGGGCGCTGCGCGCCGGCGGGAGGTCTGATAGCAACCGGAGGGTACGAAGGAGGTCGTCATGGGAATCTGTACGTGGCTGGTGCTGGGTGGCATCGCGGGGTGGCTGGCCAGCATCATCAAGGGCACCAACGCCCGCATGGGGCTGTTCGCCAACATCGCCACCGGCATCGTCGGGGCCATGATTGGTGGCTGGGTCTTCAGTCTGATGGGGGGCAGCGGTGTGACGGGCTTCAACCTCTGGTCGCTGCTGGTGGCGACGGTGGGCTCCGTCATCCTCATCTCCATCGTCCAAGCCATCCGGAAGTGACGCCCGCCGCCCGCGTGCGCGCTCAGAAGAGGCTGAGCTGCGGCGTGGGCGGCGGCTTGCGCTCCGGACGCCGGAAGGTGTCCGGGGCGTCCTCGGTGACGTACGAGGCGCGGATGCCCACCTTGCGCGCCGCCGTCTGGAAGAGGCGGTGGATGGTCTCCGCGTAGAGGCCGTCACCGCGCATGCGGTGCTTGAAGCGGCTGTCGTTGAGCTCCCCGCCGCGCGTTTCGCGGATGCGGTGGAGCACCCGCTCCGCGCGCAGGGGCAGCTTCGCGCGCAGCCGCTCCGCGAAGACGTCCTTCACCGGGCCGGGCAGCCGCACCAGCGTGTGGTGCGCGCGCGTGGCCCCGGCTTCATGCGCCGCGGCCAGCACCCGGTGGATGTCCTCGTCGTTGAGCCCCGGGATGATGGGCGCCACGGAGACGGCCACGTCGATGCCCGCCTCGGTGAGGCGGCGGATGGTCAGCAGCCGGCGCATGGGGGACGCGGCATAGGGCTCCATGGCCCGGGCCAGCTCCGCGTTGTGGAAGGGGAGGCTGATGCTGACCCACAGGCGCGCGTCCCGCGCCAGCCGCTGGAGGATGTCCAGGTCCCGCTCGACGAGCACGCCCTTGGTGATGATGCCCACCGGGTTGCGGTACTCCGCGCAGACCTCCAGGCAGCCTCGCGTCAGGCGCAGGGACGCCTCCAGCGGCTGGTAGCAGTCGGTGACACCGCTGAAGACGACGGTTTCGCCCTTCCAGGAGGGCTTCTCGAAGGCCTCGCGGAGCAGCTCCGGCGCCCGGGGCTTCACCACCAGCTTCGTTTCAAAGTCGGTGCCCGCGCCCAGGTCCAGGTACTGGTGCGTGGGCCGCGCGTAGCAGTACGCGCAGGCATGGAGACAACCTCGGTACGGGTTGACGCTCCAACTGAAGCCGACGTCCGGGCTGTCGTTGTGGGACAGCACCTGCCGGCTGTGGTCCTCGAAGACCTCCAGCTTGGACGGGGGATTTCGTCCAGGTACTCCACCGCGGTGCTCGCCCACGGGTTGGGCGGATTGTCGATGGGCCGTGCCTTCATGGCCCCACCGTGGGCCTGAAAGCACGTTCAGTCAAGGGCCTGGCGGGCCGCACGGCTCACGGCGTGTCCTGGGCCTCCAGTGCCTCTCCGGTGGCGTAGAAATGCCCACCCGCCACATGGTGCAGGCTTCGCCAGGCCGGGTCGGCGCGCTCGAACTGCCAGCGGCCGTCCTTGAAGGCGCGGGTGTCGGCCCACGCCGCCTCCACCTCGCCGATGAACAGGTCGTAGGTGTCCTGATTGTGGGGCTCGGGGATGAGGCGGCACGCGAGCCAGGCCGAGCAGCCCTCGACGAACGGCAGGTCGTAGCCGCCCATGGGGAACAGCCGCACCCCGGCGCGCGCCAGCTTGTCCGGCTCCGTGTGGAGGCTGCGGGTGCCCACCGCGCGGGTGAGCTGGAGCTGCGCCACCGTGGGCACCTGGATGACGAAGGCGCCGCTTTTCTCCACGAGCTCCCGGGTCTTGGTGCTCCGGTCCAGCACCACGGTCAGCTTGGGCGGGGAGAAGTCCAGTCCGCTGGCCCATGCCGCGGCCATGACGTTGTCGGTGCCGCCGTGCCGGGCGGAGACCAGGACCGTGGGGCCGTGGTTGATGAGCCGGTACGCCTTCTCCAACGCGACCGGGGCGATGTGCGGGTCCATTCGGGGTCCTCCATGCGCGCTGAGGTGTCTCGCGCGGAGTGGGAGGGTAATGGCCGGCCCGTTCTCGGAAATGAAAAAGGGGAACCCCCTGCAGAGCGTTCCCCCGACCGCGCCATCCGGATGGCGGGGCGCTCAGGCGCGTCGCACTACCAGGTACGGACGAAGGTGACCTGGTTGCCGACGAGGGTGCCGTTGTTGTGCACGTAGAGGCGCGCGCCCGGCCAGGCGCAGTTCAGGCTGCCGGTGTACGTGGCCCGAGCCGCGACGCTGCCGGTGATGTTGTTGGAGCCGCAGTAGGCCGTGAACGGCACGCTGTGCGTGTAGGAGTCGTTCCGGATGGAGAACGGCGTCACGCCAAAGAGCCACGTCGAGAAGTCGCGCGTCTGACCCGCGTCAATCCACGCGGTCTCCTCGCGCTGCTGCACTTCACCCGTCGGCTCCAACTGCATGGCCTGCTCCTCCTCCGGCGTGTACTCACCACCGCAGCCAACGGCAGCCAGAGACAGCAGGCACACAACTCCCAACGTGTTGAAAATCTTCATGACATCCCCCTCATTGCGAGTTGTCTCCGAATTGGAGACGTGCGCTGTGTATTGTGGTTTTTACTGGGTGTAAATGGTGTTTTTTTGACACCCGTGGGGTGGTAGTGATTCCATGCGTCTGTGACGCATTGCGCAGGCCGTGTCGCATTGCAACGCCCCGACCCTTGAGCGAAACGCGGCGACGTCCGTTTGTCTCGTGATGATAGAGAATGCCGGATGAAACCCATCCTGAATCTGGCTGACGCCGAGTTCGACGACATCGAGGAGAATGGCCTCTTCACCTCGCGTCGCGCCTCGCTCGGCCGTCGTATTGGCGCGAGGCAATTGGGCTACAACCCTGACCGTGCTGCCGCCGGGCAAGGCTCAGTGCCCGTTCCACGCGCACCGTGGCGAGGAGGAGATGTTCTTCATCTTGGAGGGCGAAGGCGAGCTGCGGTTCGGTGATGCGCGCTATCCCAGCCGCCGCAATGATGTCATCGCATGTCCGACCGGGGGCGCGGAGGTCGCGCATCAAATCATCAACACCGGCACGGTCGAGCTGCGCTATCTGGCGGTCTCCAACCTGGTCGATGTCGAGGCGTGCGAGTTCCCGGATTCGGGCAAGCTGATGGTGGTGACGGGGCGGCCCGGCGAACCCGGGATGTGGGTGGTGCTTCGAGCGGGGGGCGCACGTCGATTACTACGAGGGCGAGCCCGGTGCGGAGCGGCCCGCGGGAGGGTGAGCACTCCGGCCCTCCGCCGGTGATGGTCCGTGCCGGGCGCCGTCACGCCCCCAGATAGGCGAGCATGACATCCTTGTCTCCCGTGGCCAGGACGAACGGTGTCCCTGGCGTGATGACACCCTGGCGTGCCGCAACACCGTCCACCGCGTCCTGCGCGCGCGTGAGCTGTATGCCAGCCCCGCCTCCCCCCAGCACGAGGGGCGCACCCATCTTCAGGTCGAGCACCACCACGTGGCGCCGCCCGGGCCGGGGCTCGGCCATGTCCACGACGACGAAGTCACCGGCGAAGCGGCGCTGGTCGCAGCGGAAGACCCACAGGTTCCGCTTCCGGCCGAGCAGCTCGCGCACGAAGGGCTTCTCATCACTCTTCAAGGCGTAGCGCTCGGAGAGGAGGGCGGCGGGCCCAGCCGGATAGCCCGCCTCCTTGACGAGGAGCAGCGCCCACGGGTTCGCATGCCGGAGCAGCGGCAGCGAGACGGGCAGGACGATGGGCGGTTCGCGAGGCATGCGTGGGTGGGCACGACGGGCGATGCCGCGCGTGCTGGACACGCATAGGAACACATCGTGGTCTCTTCACTCCCGAGAATCGAGAGGCTCTCCGTGTGTGGGTACAAAGGCCCCAACCTTCGTGTGCAGGGCGGATGTTTCATGGCGTTCGTCGCGGCGCTGTCTGACGAAACGGCTGTCCAATGGCATGCGTGTTTTGATGTCGGGGTGCATGGATTCGAGGTGCATCCGGAGGAGCGTGCTTAACCTGGAATTGGCGGCGCCTCGCTGTGATTGTCTTCGTGTCACGCCGCCATCCCCCATTTTCAGTTGAAACGGAGCAAGACGATGGATGGCAGTCGAATGGCCCCCATGAGCCGATGGATGCGTGTGGCCCTGGCGTTTGGACTCTTGGGAGCGTGTGGGTCGCAAGTGGAGGAGGAATCCCTCGCGCGCGAGGAGGCTTGGACGCAAGTCGAGTCGTCCTCGGAGAAGGTGCGGGCGCCGCCGCCGGACCCGTACGCGGATGCTATCCTCCAGAGCGGTGTCGTCGCCGTCATCAACCCGAACAACGCGGTGGGCCCGCCGGATGGAAACGTCGCCACCTTCCTGAACGTCCTGACGGGCGCGCTGCTGCTGGACATGGGCGAGGGAGAAGAGGGCACGGGCCCCCTGCGCGTCTATTACCGGGGGGTGTCGTTGGCGGTGATCGCCCAGGTGGATTTCCTTCGGCCGGACCTGAGCGTCATCAGCACGGGACAGGCGTTCCTCCTGGACCTGGGCATCGGGACGCACTCCACCCTGGTGCCTTTCAGCAACGCGACGCCGTACCGGTACGTGCGCCTGCGGAGTGGGCTGCTCTCGCTGTACAGCGTGGACGCCGTGGAGGACACGGGTTTTGGAGGCGGCGCCGTCTGTGGCAATGGCCAGGTGGAGACCGGGGAACAGTGTGACGATGGCAATGCGGTGTCGGGGGATGGCTGCGGTGCGAGCTGTCAGGTGGAGCCGGGCTACACCTGTACCGGCACGCAGCCCAGCGTCTGCACCGACGACAACGAATGCACGAACGGCACCGCGCAGTGCTCGGTGAATGCGTCCTGCACGAACACGCCAGGGAGCTACACCTGCGCGTGCAACCCGGGCTACTCGGGCAATGGCTTCACGTGCACGGACATTGACGAGTGCGCGAACGGGACCGCCGTGTGCGATGTGGGCGAGCTGTGCGTGAACACGCCCGGCAGCTACACCTGTGTCGGTGGAACCTGTCAGCCGCCCACGGTGCAGTGTGGCTCCCAGTGCGTGAACCTGTCGTCGGACCCGTCCAACTGTGGCGCCTGCGGCAACGTCTGTGACGTGGGGCAGACCTGCTCGCAGAGCGCTTGTGTGCAGGATGAAATCACGCTGCAGATCGCCACGTCGTGGGCGCGCTCGGGCGATGGTGACCTCGTCGTCCGGACGCCCACGGGCAAGCTCATCCACGGTGGCAACCGGGGGCCCGGCGTCGAGACCGACTACGGGTACCTGGACCGGGTCGCGTCAACCGGGTGGGCCCCGAGCGCGTCCTCTGGTACGCCGGTGCGCCGCCGCCGGCTGGCCAGTACGACGTCTGCTTCAAGGCCGTGTCCCACCTTCCGGAGCCCTCCTCGCTGTATCCCCTCTCGTACACCGTCACGGTGAGGCGGATTGGCCAGCCAGACCTGGTCATCTGGCGCTTCGCCTTCAGCCCGTCATCGGGGACCAGCTGCACCCCGGACGACCCGACGTACGTCACGTCCTTCATGTTCCCCGCCGGTCCGTAGCTGACGTCATGAGCTGAGGGAGCCGGGGCTCTCGCGGCACGGCGTGTCGCCGCGAGGACCCCGGTCATGGAGCCACTTTCTGCGGAAGTGAGACGGGCTCGGTCTACGACGTGCGTCAAGCAGGCCTCGAGGGATTGGGACTATGCTGACGCATCATGATCTGCCCAGCCTGTGCTCGGCTCCGTGACGTGGCCTCGGGGGCCACGTGTCACGAGTGCGGTACACCTCTCGTACCCGTCACCGAGCCGCATCTCGACGCGCTCGTGAAGGAAAGTCTGCGTCGATACATCGACGGCTGGCAGGCGAGCGCCCTCATCGATGTCGACACCGCGACCCGGCTCGCGGCGACCGTGGCCCCTGACGCGAACGGCGCTCACGCCGAGCCGCCCGTGGCGACAGCGGCGGCCGAACAGGTCGCCGCCGGTGACCTCCCCGCGCCGGTGGTTGTTCCTCCCATGGACGCGGCGACCCGCGCGGAGGCCTGGGCGGATGGGCTCGCGACCTCGCTTCGCGAGGGGGGAGGGTGGCGGCTGTGGGGCTGGGGCGCGGCGCTCGCGCGTTCGCTGGACGAAGCCGCGAAGGCGGAGCGGGCGCAGAACGCTCGCAAGCGTCGAGTGGCCTCGCATGAGCCGGAGGCGGGGGAGGACGACCTGGGAGCGGCGCTGGACTCCGGGCAGGCGTTCTTCCACCGGGATTCGTCGGGCCCGCTCGGCGGAGGGCTCGAGGCCGTCGTGGCGCTCGATGCCCGGCCGGAGAGCACGCCGCGGTTCCAGGAGTTCATCTGGTGGTTCCTCGGCGCGGTGCTGGTGCTGGGGGGCTCGCTCATGGGCGTGCGCGAGGCCTGGCGCGCGCTGGGTGGGATTCCGCGTCAGTTGCTCGTCATGGGCGCGCTGTGGGGCTACCACGCGGGGTTCATCGGGCTCGGTGTGTTCCTGTCCCGGCGCTCCATGCCCGTCGGCCGGGTCCTCTCGGGCATCGGCCTCGCGCTGCTCCCCGTCGCCTTCATCGCGCTGTCATCGCTGTTCGCGTTGTCACCCGGGCTGGGCATCGCTGTCGCGCTCGGCGTCGCCGCGCTGGGCATGGTGCCGCTGAGGTCGGCGGGGCGGCTGTTGCATGGCACGCCCGTCTCCGCGCTGGCGGTGGCGCTCCTGCCCTCCCTGCTCGCGGGCCTGCCGCTGATGGCGCTGGAGGACGCGCCGTGGTTGCGCACGCTCTGTGCCTCCGCGGGCGTGGCTGCCCTGGGGGCCACCGTGTGGCGAGCCCGCAGGGCGGTGTCGGGCAACACGGTGCTGGTGAGCGCGAGCGCCGCGCTCTACGGCGCGCTGTGGCTCGCCGTCTTCTGCGTGGCGAGCGCCCCGTCGGGCTTTGAGGCCCTGGAGCCAGGCAGTCCCCTGTTCGCGGGACTCACGTTGTGGACCCAGGCCCTGGCCACCGTCATCGCCGTGGCGGCGACGACCGACTCGGCGCGCGAGGCCCATCCCCGCGTCAGCCCGGTGCTGGAGACGGTGGCCCATGCGGTGCTCGCCAGCGCCGCGCTCGCGGGAGCGCTGGGGGCGTTCTCCAGTGCCCCTGGCGGTGACTTCCAGGTCGACTTCGCCTCGGCGTTGGCGCCACTCATCGCGGCGGGCGTCTTCTTCCTGCTGGAGCCCCGGAGACGGGCGCTGGTCCACCTCGTGGTCCTGACGACGCTCCTCGCAGGAGCCTTGTTCGCGCGCCCCCAGGCGCCGGAATCCCCTGCCTGGTGGGTGTTCGGTGGCGCGGTGGCGGCTTCGGGGTTGATGCTCCTGGCGCGGTGGAGTGCCTTCCCGGGGCTGCGCATCCGCCTGCTCGCCTGGAGCATCCTTGGTTCGCTGGTGGCCATGCCCCTGGTGAGCCAGGTGGGGAGCGCCGATTCACCGTGGCCTCAGGTGCTGACGGGGCTGGTCATCGCCGGGGCCGCGCACGTCGCTGGCGGCTGGCGCTGGCGGGGCCTGCATTACCTGGGCGGTGTGGGGCTCCTCTTCAGTGGGCTCGCCTTCGTCGAGGGGACGGCGGCGCTGGAGGGAAGCTGGGGCCGGCTGGCGGTCTTCGCCTTCGCGAGTGGGCTCTACGGTGTCGCGGGGCTCGTGCAGGCCGCCTGGGCCCAGCCCGCCTGCCGCAGGGATGGGCTGTTGCCGCTGGATGACCTCTCGCTGGCGCTGGCCGCGGCGGGAGTCCTCGTGGCCGTGGATGCCTCCCCGATGGCGCCGGACCTGCTCCTGTTGGCTTCGGGGCTTCCTGGCGGCGTGCTCGCCGCGCTTCCCACGGCCGTACTCACGACCTGGCTGCTGCTGCGTGTCCGGCGGGATGGAAGCAGGCTCGTCGGGTTCCTGGCGGCTTCGGGGCTCGCGCTCGCGGTGTCGCAGGTGCTGGGCACCGTCTCCGACTTCACGTCTCCTCGCGCCGCCCTGGTCGCCGCGTCCCTGGCGCTTGGCTTCGCTGTCTTCTCGGCGCTGCGCGGTCGCACCCTCGCTCCGCCTGAGGGCACGGAGCCACCGGCTGGACGTGAGGGCCGGAAGGTGTTCGACCTCTTCCGGCTGCCGCTTGGCGCACGGGGGATGCCACTCTTCACGGATGGCTTCGCCACGGTGGCGCTGCTGCAGACCTTCATCGCCGCGCTCACGCTCATCGGCTGGCTGTCCAGGCCCTCGGACGCGGAGCGCGCCATGTGCCTGCTCGCGGCCGGGTTGCTCCTCCTGACCGCGCTCGTGGCCTTCGTGTCGCGTGGCTTCGCGGCCTGGCACCTGCGGGGCTCGGTGGTGACGCTCGCGTCGTTGGGCGGGCTCATCGCGCTCACCGCCCTGGTCAACCGCGCGGGCCGTCCGCTGCCTCCGGACGTCGTCGCCCTCCGGCAGCCGCTCGTGGGCATCTCGCTCTGGGGCGTTGCGTTGGTGACACGTCGTTTCGGTCCCTGGGTCGCCAGACGCCTGGAGAATCCGCGTCACGGCACGCTGTATCACTGGGTTCCCCATCTGGGTGTGGCGGTCCTGGCGTGCGTGCTCCTGAAGGGGGCGGTGCTCGTCGGCCTGCCCACGCCCTCCCGTGCGCTGGCCATCATCCCGCCCCTGATGTTGCTGGGCCCGGCGGTGCTGATGCTACTGCTCGCCGTGTCCGCGCGCTCGGTGCGGCTCGCGAGCATGGGGCTCTGGTTCGGATTGTCCGGCGCGGCGCTCTGGGCCGCCAGGCAGTCGCTGCTCGGGCCCCGGCTCGTCCACCCCATGGTTCCGGGAGACGGATGGGTCCGCACCGGCGCGGAGTCCAACCACTGGCTCCATCCAGACGCGTGGCTCGCGCCGGGCGACACCTTGTTCCTGCTGTGGCAGCGCGCCTTCGCTGGCATCGCCGCCGCCGGGGTCGTCTGTGCCGTGGCTTCCTGGCGAGGGCTGCCCGAGCGCTTCCAATCCCTCTTCCGCCATCACGCTGTCATCAGCGTGGTCGCGGTCTTCCTCGCGGCCTTGTTCCAGCCAGGGCTCACGGCGGCCGGCCTGGTCGGCCTCACCGGCATGGTGCTGTTCCTGGGCGGGGCCCGGGCGCAGGGGCGTGGCGTCCTGGGCGCGAGCATCCTGCTGCTGGTCCACGCCACGGCTCACCGCGCGGCCGTCTTCGAGGTGTGGCCCGGCCCGTTGCTCGCGCTGGTGGGGCTGGCGGTGGTGGTGGTCGGCCCGTGGGTCATCCGGCGCAGGGGCCTATCCGAGAGCGCCGCGCGCGTGCGCATCCAGCAGGCCATGGTCATCTACCTGCTGGCGGGGACCACATACGCGCTGGCGACGAATGGCACGCCGTCGTTGACGCTCGCCGCGCTCAACCTCCTGGGGGAGATGATGTTGAGCCTGGGCGGGAGCTGGATGGTGTCTCCCGCGCTGCCCGTGACGCTGGCGCTCATCGCCGCGTCGCTGCTCGTGGCGGCGTCCCAGTGGAAGGGCACGCTCGCCTCGCTCGTCGCGGCGCTGGGCGCCTGGGTGGTGGGCGGCACCTTCGTCGCTTCGCTGATGGCCTTCCTCTCGATTGGCGCGAGCCACACCGGACCGTGGCTGCGTTATGGCCCGCTCTTCAGTGTCCACGGCGCGGCCCTGGCCCTGGCGTCGTCGGCGGGCGTGCTGGCCCTGCACGTTGCCCAGGAGCGGACGCGGCGTCGCCGGCCGGACCTCGCGGGCGGCCTGTCATGGGGGCGCGACGCCTGGCTCGTGGCGAGTGGGGTGATGCTCGCGATGCTGGCCACGGGGGGCCGCGCCTCGGAAGCGTCGCTGGTGCTGGCCATCGCCTCCATCGGCACGTCGGTGGGGGTGGCGCTGCACTGCGCCTGGAGTCAACACACGGGCCGGCACGTCTACTTCGTGCAGATCGCGGTGGTGGGGATTTATGCCCTGGTGCGCAACCTGTACGCACCGGGGCTGCGTGCCGAGCACGACGCACTGTTCGCATTGGCCCTGGGCTTCACCCTGGTGGGTGTGACGGTGTCGGCTCGCCGGGCAGGCGTACAGCCCGTGGAGGCGGCCACGCGGCGCTTCGCGGCGCTGCTGCCCGTGGGCATGGCGCTGATGTTGCCCGGCGAGGCGACGCAAGAGGCGGCGCTGCTCGCGGGAGGCTCCGCGCTCCTGTACGCGACGCTGGGCGCGGTGGAGCGCAGCCGGATGTTCGGCGCGTTCGCCGCGGCGGCGTGCAACTTCGCGCTGCTCATCTCCGCGCTGGCGCTCGGCCTGGAGGGCCTGGAAATCTACCTGGCGCCCCTGGGCCTGCTGTTGCTGATGCTGGGCCAGCTCTTCTCGGAGAGCCTTCCGCACGTCGCGCGCAACACGGTGCGAATCCTCGGCGGCCTGCTGCTGTATGTGCCGGCGGCGGCGCGCATGGCTGTCCAGGTGGGCCAGTCTCCTGACGGAATGTATGCACTGGTCTTCGGAGGGGTGTGTCTGCTGGGGGTCGTGGCGGGCATGGTGTTCCAGATTCGGGCCTACCTCGCGCTGGGCACCCTGTTCCTCACCCTGGATGTCGCGGCCACGCTGCTGGATGCCGGCTTGAGGGACCACCGCGTCGGCTTCCTGGTGATGACCCTCACCGGACTCACGCTCATTGGTGGGCGCGTCCTCACGACGCTGAAGCGTCGGGAGTGGGAGCTGCTCGTGCATCGGGCCCGTGTCCAGCTTCGTGGATGGGATTGAGCGGTTTTCGAGAATCGAGAAAGTTTGTCGCGCTGGGGCAGGGGGCTTCGCCTTCGTGGGCAGGGTAGGTGTCTCCCGGAGTTCGTCGCGGCGCTCTCAGGCAAAATTGCTGTCCAATGGCACACGCGATTCAGATTCGGCGTGCGTGTGTTCAAAGCCAAAGCGGGCTCTCGTGCGTCCATTGTCGTGGCGGTTATCCGGTGTGGCTGTTTTCACGCCGGACCGCCACCCCCAAATCCAAGCGGATTGGAGCAAGACAATGAATGTCAGTCGAGTGGCCCCCATGGTGCGAACGCTGAGCGCGGCCCTTGTTTTCGGCATGATGGGTGCGTGCGGTCCTGAGTTGGCGCAGGAACCCTTTGGTTCCGAAGAGGCACAGGTGGATGGCGAGCAGACGCCGGACACGGTGTCGGCGATGGCGGTTGACCGGTACGCCGACGCGGTCGTTCAGAGTGGTGTCATCGCCGTCCTCAATCCGAACAACGCGGTGGGCGCGCCGGACGGGAGAGTCGCCACGTTCCTGGGGCTCCTGGGCGGCTCCATGCTCCTGGACATGGGCGTGGGCGAAGAGGGCACCGGGCCTTTGCGCATCTACTACCAGGGCCTTTCCCTGGCGGTGATCGCCCAGGTGGAGTTCCTTCGTCCGGACCTGAGCATCATCGCCACCGGGCAGGCGAACCTGCTGGACCTGGGACTGGGTTCCCACTCCACGCTGGTGCCTTTCAACAACGCCACGCCGTACCGCTATGTCAGGCTGCGCAGTGGCATTGCCGCGCTGTACGGCCTGGATGCCGTGGAGGACACGGGGGGCGGTGCGGGCGCCACGTGTGGCGACGGCCGGATGGGCACCGGGGAGCAATGTGACGACGGCAACCGGGCGTCGGGGGATGGTTGTAGCAGCGCCTGCAGGGTGGAGCCGGGTTTCAACTGCCAGGGCACGCAGCCCAGCCTCTGCAATGACATCAACGAGTGCGCGAATGGCACCGCGCAATGCTCGGTGAATGCATGGTGCACGAACACGCCGGGGAGCTACACCTGCACGTGCCGGCCGGGCTACTCGGGCAATGGCTTCACGTGCACGGACATCGACGAGTGCGCGAACGGGACTGACACCTGTCTGCCGGGCCAGCAGTGCGTGAACACGCCGGGTGGCTTCGAGTGCGCGGGCGGGGCCTGTGCGCCGCCCCAGGTGCAGTGTGGCGCGCTGTGCGTGAACGTGTCGTCGGATCCGAACAACTGCGGCGGCTGCGGCGTGGTCTGCCCGGTGAGCAAGACCTGCTCGGAAGGACGCTGTGTGATGATGTAGCTTGATGGGCCCAGGACCCTCGCGGCGCGACAGGACGCCGCGAGGGTCGGCGGGCTCAAGCCTTCTTCTTCGTGGCCTCGTCAATCACCTCTTGTTTGGAGAGGGGCTTGAGCGCGCCGTCCGGCAGGCCCTTGAAGAAGTCGAACTCGTGGATGGTGCCCTTGAGCAGGTATTCGTGGTCCCGAGCCGAGTTCACGATCGCGCGATCCCGGAACGAGAAGATGGACTTCTCCGGGTCAATGCCAAGCTCGGGCATGAGGGCACGCTCCTCCTCGGTGGGCTGCCAGAGCGGCTGAGGACGTGGCTCGGAGCGAAGCACGGCGGTTTCGTCGAAGCCGGGCTTGGTGGTGGTCCGGAGGTCCCGCTGGATGTCGAACTGGTCCAGCACCACGCCGCCCTTGGGGTCCTTGGCGGGGTTGGTGACGATGCGGTCCTTGCCGTAGAGCGGGTTGTCGACCAGCGGGCCCGTGGCCTTGCCGTCCACGCCCACTGGAGGACCGCTGAAGGACGTGTACGGCGTCTTCGCCTTGACTGACTTCTCGCCATCGACGTGGTCGGCGGCGGTGATGGTGGGGCTGTCACCCGCGGGCTGGAGCTTGCCGTCCTTGTCGATGGCGGACTTCGGGGTGCCGTATCCCGGCTGGACGGAGTCGAAGGCGAAGTTCTCACGGCGCGACAGCGGCACATCCGGCTTGAGGCGCGGCATGCTCGCGTTGTTGCCGCCATCACGGCGGTCCATCGCCTCCATGATGTCGCTCATCAGGTCCAGGCTGTTGTTCCGCGCCCGCGCCTCGCTGGCGATCTGGGACGGTGTCTTCGCCGTGGTGGAATAGTGGGCGACCGGCTGCTGCAGCACGCGAGCGGTCGGCCCGTGGGTGCCGGCACGGCTGGCTCCTTTCGCACCCTGCTTCAACAGCGTCGTCGTCACCTTCGTGAAGTTGCCCATGATGTTGACCCCCCCAGGTCAATGAAGCACGAGGTGTGTTCCTGCGTGCTTTTGTGGGAATTGTCCTTCATGTGCGCACGAAGTTGCGTGGTGCCCTGTCGATTTCGGCAGGGCACCGTGCTTGTTCGCTGGGGGCGTCAGTTGCAGCGAAGCTGGTCGCCCAGGTCGACACAGCCGTTGCAGGTCGTGCGGTTGGCAATCACCTCCTGGCGGTCAGAGGTCCTGGCGCAGCCCACGATGCCGGTATTCGTGAGGGTGCAGTACGCAATGCGATGCGTGCCGGCGGGGCAGAATTGCTGCCACTGGTAGTAGACACCCTGTTCCACGGAGCCAACCTCCTCGGTGGCCTGAGGGCCCGTGTCATCGCCGAACTCCGCGTCATCTCCCTGCGTCCCGCCGCAAGCCATCATGAAAATGGCGATACCTGTCCAGAGCCACGTCCTCATATGCATTCCTCTTTCGATTGAATTGCTGGAAATGCAGCTACGGCAATTTAAGGCGTGGAATGCGAAGGCCAAGGCGCATTCGCATGCTCTCCATTTGGCGGCGACTGTGGATGTCTCGTACGCAACGGCGGGTCGGAAGAGCCAGCCCCTTGCTCAGGATGGACCCGGTGGCGGGGTTGTCCAGACACCTTGTTTGAAGCCTTATGGCGGCGACCAGGCAATGCATGGCTGAATGCGCCACGGACTGTCAGTGAATGCGGCGTCTCTGCCTTGTCACGCGCGGGCGGATCCTGGCCTTCTTGGTAAGGGCTTGCGGAAATGTCATCCCATTTCATGGGAAGGGTGCTTTAGTTCTCTTGCTCACGATTCGTTCCTGACGAAACGTGGGTGCAAGGAATTGTCCTTCCGCCAGTCTCCTCCGTGTGCTCGCCCCTTCTCCGGGGTGGAGGGGTTCCCTGCTCTCGACTCAGGCAAGGACCTATTCCAGATGCAAAGACAAAGTAAGACCCCGTGGCCGCTGCTGTGCCTTGTCGTCGTGGCGCTGTCGTCTTCGTGGGGCTGCGGAGCCACCATGGAGGGGCCGTCGGACATGGGCTCCGTTCAGTTCGCGGGCTCCATCCCGCAGGCGCTCGCGGGAGACGACGTGACTCGGGTCACCGTCACCCTGAGTGCCACGGGCGTCCCGACCGCAACGACGACGCTGGCCCTGTCGAATGGAACCTGGAGCGGTTCGCTCTACCAGGTGCCCGCGGGCACCAACCGCACCTTCACCGCGGAGGCCTTCAACGCCGAGGGCGCGCTGCGCTACCGGGGCCAGGCCACGGGGGTCACCATCGTCTCGGGGGAGGCCGCGGTGGTGGCCGTCACCCTGCAATCACTGGATACGACGCCGCCCTTCGACAACACCGTGCCTTGCATCGATTCGCTGGTGGCTTCGGCCAGCACGGTGCTTCCGGGCGGCAGCATCACCCTGCGCGCCACGGCGCATGACCCGGACGTGAGCGACACCTTTGCCTATGCCTGGTCGGCGGAGGCGGGCACGTTCACCTCCACGGGGACGGCGACCACGACCTGGACGGCGCCGCAGGCGTCGGGCGCCTACGTCCTCACGTTGACGGTGACGGACTCTCGCGGTGCCTCGGCCAGCATCAACCTCTCCGTCAACGTCATCGGGATGGACGGCGGTACGGCGGGCAGCGCCAACGTCACCGTGTCCTTCAACACGTCGCCGTCCGTGCGTGGCATGATCGTCTCCCGTTCGCCCGTGCCGGTGGGGCAGAGCACCACCGTGACGGTGGACGCGGTGGACGGGGATGGTGACGCGCTCTCCTACCAGTGGACGGCGGCCTGCGCGGGCACGTGGACGGCGGTCAACACGGCCAGCGCGACGTTCACCCCGACCGCCCTGCCTGCTGGTGACCCGTGCGGCAACTGCCCGCTCACCGTCGCGGTGACGGACCCGAATGGCGGCCGGGGGCAGGGCACGCTGCGCGTCTGTGTGGGCCCGGGCACGGGCGCGAGCATTCCTCCGCGCATCGTCCTGACGAACCAGTCCGCGACGTCGGTGGCGGGTGGCGGCAGCGCCACGCTGCGCGTGATCGCCGAGGATGGTGATGGCAGCGCGCTCACCTTCGGCTGGTCGGCGAGCACCGGCACGGTGGGGACGCCGACGAACGGCTTCACCTCCAGCGAGGTCCGCTGGACTGCGCCGACGTGTGTCTCAGCGGGCGCCGCGCCGACCATCGTCGCCACGGTGACCAACGCCCGGGGGTTCTCCGCGTCGCACACCTTCAGCGTCAGCGTGCTCAACGGCACGAACTGCGGCAGCGGCGGTACGGCGCGGTGGGAGGCCACCGGCAGCATGGTCACCCCCCGTCTATGGGCCCAGGCCATCCTGCTCGACTCCGGCAAGGTGCTCGTCGCGGGTGGCTACAACACCAACCCCGTGGCCTCGGCCGAACTCTATGACCCGGCCACGGGTACCTGGAGTCCGGCGGGCAACATGAGTTCCGCGCGTGGGAGCCACACGCTGACGCGCCTGCCTTCCGGCAGGGTGGTGGCCATTGGCGGCTCCCCCAATCAGGCGGGCACCAGCGAGGTCCGTCACGTCGACATCTACGACCCCGCGACGAATACGTGGTCCTCCGCCGCTCCGCTGACCTTCGCGCGTGCGAGGCACACCGCCACCTTGCTGCCTTCGGGAAAGGTGCTGGTCATCGGTGGTGCAGCCAGCGCCGTCAACAACATCCCTGAACTCTATGACCCGGCAACGAACACCTGGGTGCCCGTCGCCAGCATGGCCGCCACGACGCGTTCCGCGCACGCGGCGGTCCTGTTGCCCTCTGGGAAGGTCCTGGTCGCGGGCGGCGGCTCCGCCCCCGAGCTGTATGACCTCGCGACGGACACCTGGACACCGGCGACGGGTGGGAGCGGCAACGCCTGGTCTCAGGGGCATCTGCTGCCCAACGGGAAGGTGCTCTTGATGGCGGGCGTCAATCTCGCCTTGTACGATCCGGCGCTCAACGTCCAGACGAGCGCGGGGACGCTGACCCACGGCCGGAGCAACCCGACGCACGTGATGCTGGAGTCGGGCAGACTGCTCGTCACCGGAGGCTCTCAGGCCATCAGCGCCATCGCTGAAATCTACGACCCGGCCACGGCGTCCGTCGCCTTCAGCGTGAGCATGCCTTCGGGGCGCCAGGGGGCCACGGGCATCCTGCTCCCGTCTGGCAAGGTGCTCGTCGCGGCGGGCCACTGGGACGGCACGTACCTCAACACCGCCGTCCTCTATTCTCCCTGACGCCCGCTCCTGCCACGTCCGAGCGTTCGTGACGTCATGATGAGCCCCCGTGCCAGCACTGGCGCGGGGGCTCGGCATCCTTCTCGAACCGGCTCCCCGTGCAGCGAAAGTCGGCGGCCCCTTCAGCCTTCGCCCAGACGTCCTGCATGTGCACGCATCCACCCGGCCAGCGAGTCCAGGGGTGGCCGCAGCGTGCTGCCCAGCTCCGGTGTTCCTCGCTTCGGACGAGTTTCGCTTCGTGGTCGGCGCCGAGTTGCTGGTGGATGGTGGCGTGGCGAACCTGTCGCGGGGCGTCAGTGCGGCAGTCCGCGCAGTAATGGACAGCTCACGTCCACAGATGCGGGAAAGACACAGCCGCAGCGGCCCTCGTTCGTGATTCACACCGTTGCTCCAACGTGTGCGTTGCCATGGTCAGATGCGCCCTTTAGCTTCGCGCCTGTCATTGGCGGATGCCGCGCCCGCTGTCACCCACCCATTGCCCGAGGTCGAAGATGCGCAGATGGCTGCCCCAGGACCTGTTTGTTTCCAGCACCGCTCCTGAACGACGCGAGTCTCAGGCCCGCGCCGCACGCAGTCTCATGGGAGCGTTGCTCGTTGCCCTGTTCTTCGGAGTGCCGGGCGGCGCGGAGGCCTCCGACACCGCGCTCGCTCCGAACTTCTCCTCAGGGCATGGCATCACGGTTCATGCGGTGCGGCACATCACGGATCGGCTCATCGACGTGGAGATCTCCACACCGCTGATCGCGCCTCACGCGGTCTATGACCCGCGCCACCATGTCCGGGTGCTCCTGCCGACGGGGTATTACAACAACCCCGGGGTCCGTTACCCCGCGGTCTACCTGTTGCACGGCGGTGGCGGCGCGAACTCGGCCCAGTGGGTGGAGTTCGGTGCGGCGTATGCGATTACCGAGAACATGCCCGTCATCACCATCATGCCGGATGGCGGCAAGGTCGGTTGGTACACGAACTGGGTCTTCCCTCGCGGGGTGAATCAGGCGTGGGAGGAGTTCCACCTCAACCAGCTCATTCCGTGGGTGGACCAGAACCTCCGCACGCTGGCGTACAAGCGGGGGCGAGCCATCGCGGGGCTGTCCATGGGTGGCTTCGGCGCCATCAGCTACGCCGCGCGCGTCCCGACCTGTTTGCCTATGCGGCCAGCTTCTCGGGGGCCCTGGACCTCGGTGACGCCGCCATCCGCGCCACCATCACGGAGGAGGGGACTCGGTGGCTGCAGAACCCGGATGGGGCGTTCGGCTCACCCTTCTGGCCCTTCGACCAGGCCTGGAACATCAACAACCCCATCCCGCGCGCGGCATCCCTCCGGGGCGTGGCTGTCGCCTTGTATGCGGGTTCGGGCATCTGGGATGGGGATGTGCTCGAACGCGTCCCGGGGGCGTCCACGGACCGGTTCCACCATGCGCTGAATGCCGCGGGCGTACCGCATCACTACGAGATGTATGGCCGCCCCGCGCCGGGACAAAAGCCATTCGGCTGTGACGGCGGGCACAACTTCAGTTGCTGGAACTACGCGTTCTTCGACGTGCTGCCGCGCATGTTGGCCGTGCTCGACGGGCCGTGAGCGAACGGCGCTCCGTCGATGGGAAGGGCTCCCGCCAGCGCCCGCGTGAGCCGAGGGGCTTCTCCCTGCAGCCGCGAGGGCACGACGTTCTCCGTGTCATTCGGTTGTCGCGAACCAGGGGCCGCCCACCGCGATGACAATGGCGCCCTGGTGGTTGCCTTCACGGAGGCGCCGCCCCCACTCGGCGATGGCGGCGTCTACGTCCGCGTACGAGACGACGTGGACATAGACGACGTAGGGGGGATAGGACTTGGACCGGGAGATGAGTCCCACGCCCTGGTCCCCTGCCTTTCCAATCAGGACGGCGGTATTGCCGCGCTGCTCATAGGGCTCGGGCTGCGTTTCCAACGCGGGAGGGAAGAGGCGTGTGCCGTCCCCGATGAGCGCGACGGCGCTTCGCTCCGGGACATCGGGCCCTCGTGCCCATTCCACCGAGATGCCCTCGTGTTGTCCGAAGGGGGCGTGTCCGGCACGGGACGGGTGACGCGGAGCGCGCATCCGCACAGCGCGGCGGCGATGGCAAGGCCCAGGAGGCACGAGATGCGGTTCATACCCGGGCAGTCTGGCCCGCGGGGCGTCCTGCCTCAAATCATGGAATCATCATGAAAGAGGGAGGCGCTCTTCTTCCAGGCCGCTCCCGTCACACCTCAGTGATTCAGCAACCACCTCGCGAGCGGCTGCCACGCGAGCGTCGCTGCATCCGCCGCGTACAAGAGGTCACCATGGCCGAAGTCCTCGGCGACGCGTTCCGGACCGAAGCGGCGGACGACGAGTGTCGTGACGTCCGTCGAAGACACCCGCGTCGTCGAGTACAGCCCATAGTCACCGAACGCCCCAGCGGCGCCGAGGTAGAAGAGCGGGACACGGATGTTCGCGAGCTCGGGCCTGGGCGTCGCCCCGCACCAGATTTCGTCGAACTCCACGGTCTCTCGCAGTGACTGGTGCGGCGGCGCGCTGGCGAACCACGCGCTCACGCTGTCCTCGGACGACTCACGCAGCCCCGTGACCTCGCCGCTGGCGTCGAGGACGGGCGCGCTCAGGTGATACAGCGGCGTGTAGGGTGCCAGCAGGTAGGTCAGGCCATTCATGGCGAGCAGCGCTCCTCGATTGGTGTAGCCGGAGAACACAGGCGACTGCGCCTGGGGCGCGCTCCGAGCCAGCTCGCCCAGCGTGATGAAGAAGCTGTTGTCGGAGTCGGTCACGCCTTGGGCAAGCGCCTCGCGCCCCGCGGCGGCATTGGCGCAGGCCAGCTCGCGCAGCTCCGCGTGCTCGGGGGCGATGTCGTAGTAGGCGTCGAGCACGGCGACCGCCGACACGTGGCGACCGTCGGCGGCGGCATACGCGTAAGCCAGCTCGCCGCCATGCGAGAATCCGCCGAGCACAATCCGGGTCGTGTCGCGGTCGCCGATGAGCCGCGTCGCCCGTGCGAAGGTGAGCGCGACGGAGACGTCTCTGAGCTCCTGGGCAATGCCCATCTCGACCAGGTCGGAGATGTCACCGTTGGCGGAGGGCAGCGTCCAGCGACGATCAACGCCCCATACGTCGATGTCCCGAGCCGCAAGGTACGGAGCGAGCCCTGGCGCCGATGACGCGGGGTTGCCGAGTGTCGGCACGAAGTTCGTGACGAAGTTCGCGAAGTCTCCGTGGAGCAACATGATGGCGTGCGCGGGTGACCGGGGACGCCAGGGGGCGCGCTCGCGGACGATGCGATGGATACGCACGATGGCGTTCGGCGTGGCGCCCACGCGAATGTTGAACTGGTAATGATGGATGTCATCGACGACGTGCTCGCGCAACACAGAGAACGGCGTGGGGGGCGACGCGAGCAATTCAGCCTCTGTTTGCAGTCGCGGAGGCGGTGAGGCGAATGCGGACGAGCATGCGACAAAGACGATGACCGAGAGACCAAGACGGGACATTGCGGACCCTTCGTGTGTACTCGAGACGGGGGACGCCCTCCCAGGACAGGAAGGGACGGCGCCGCACAAAACGCAGCGCCTGTGAGGGCATATCGTCCCGCCATGCATGCATCGGACGCTCAGTGCGTCTTCTCAGTGCATGAGACTTCGGCAGGGGCCGGGCGTGCTTTCGTCATGTCCGAGGTTTCGCACCCAAATACAGGAGGAGAGCGACCCCGAACACGGCGAGGCTGCCGTCGACGCGCACTGCTTCACTGGCTATCTTGAAGGACTCTCCAATCAGACCGTCGCGGAAGACGAGCGAGCGTGATTGTCCTCAGATCTGTTCACCGTGGGGCCATCGCGTCAGGAGGCGCCAACGCGCAGACGAGACGGCTGGGGGACGAAGTCCAGATATGATGCCAGCGAACACAGGTAGTCCGCCGCATTGAAGACCTCGCCGGGAGACCGGACGCCCGCCTGTACGCCACCGCCGCTGAGGACACGCTCAACGGCTTCGACCACCAGGGGCGCGGTGAACCCGTAGATGTCGCGCCCGCCGGCCGTGACGCGGCGCTCCTCATCTCCCCGGCGGGCACGCACCTCCACCATGAACCGCTGCGCGGAACGCCCGGATGCATCGGCCGCCATAGGCGGCGGTGTGGCCGGGTTGCTCAAGTCCGCCAGGGGCTTGGTATTGAGCCACGTCCGCGCACGCGTCGCCCGCAGGTGTCGGTGGATAAGGACGATTTCGGAGAAGGGCACCTCGGTCACCTCTTGCTGGCCAAAGGGGGTGGGGAAGTCCCAATGGGTCGGCACCGTCTCTCCCCTGAGGGTGAGCTTCCCTTCTTCAATGACCACGCGCGGCACGGTGTTTCGGCGGCCCGTGAGCCTCGTGCCCTGCGTCGGCCACCAGGCATCGAGCGCGATGCCGATGCGCAGCTCATCCACCTCCGGCCATTCAGCGACGGCGGCGGTGGCAAGCAGGTCAGCGAAGCCGCCATAGAAGGCCACCCCGGGTAGGACAAGCGTCCCTGCGGCCTCCGCGGCCTCCGCGAATCGCTCGAACAACCCCTGCGCGCTGGCCTGCTCCGCGCTCACATCGAGATAGTGGACCTTGGCGCGTAGCGCCGCCGTCACCATGGGCTCCGCGGTATCGAGGAACGGGCCGGCGCAGTTGACGATGGCCTCCACACCTTCAAGCGCCCGGACGAGCGCGTCGGTGTCCTGCAGGTCCGCGGCGCGAAGCTCGACCCCTGCGTTCTCGAACGCGGCGGAGAGTCGTGCGGCATCGCGGCCCATGGCCACGACCCGGTGACCGCGCTTGAGCAACTCGTCGACGACGAAGCGGCCCGTGTGGCCATTGGCGCCGAAGACGGCGACGGCATGCCTCTTCCTCGGGGGATGCGTGGAATCAGTCACTGGGTTCTCCCGCGAAGGCGATACAGACCTGTCTGTTCTCTGTCCAGGCAGACGCTACATACGAGTCTGTATCGCGTCAAGGCGGTGTGCGATGATGAGGGACAAGGAGCCGCCATGGCGACGACCCGAGCACGAACCAAAGCCCCTCCGCCGGAGCCGCTCGCGGAGGTGCGAGAGCGCATCCTCGCGACCGCCTCCGAGCTCTTCTACAGCCAGGGGGTCCGCGCCGTGGGCGTGGACCTCGTCGTGGAAAAGGCGGGCGTGGCCAAGACGAGCCTGTACCGGTACTTCGGGACCAAGGATGACCTGATCGCGGCGTTCCTCCAGCGCGAGGACGAAGATTTCTGGGGCGGCTGGGACCGCGTGGCGCAAGCGCACGCCGACGCGCCCCTGGCGGAGCTGGAGGCTCACCTCAAGTGGATCGCCGAACGGGTCGCCCGGCCGAACTACCGTGGTTGCCCGCAGCTGAACGTCGCCGCGGAATTTCCCGACACGGAGCACCCGGCGCGCCGCGTGGCGACGGCGCACAAGCAGGAACTGCGGACGCGCTTGAAGCGCCTTGCCGAACGCCTCGGCGCCAGCCGCGCCGACGAACTCGCCGGGCAGTTGGCCCTCCTCATCAACGGCGCATTCGTGAGTTCACAGACGCTGCACTCCAAGGAGGCACTGCCGCTGCTGCGCAATGCCGCGCTCGCGCTCCTCGAAGCCGCGCGCAAAGGGTAGGGGCGGCCCCGCGTCTTCCGGAGTGCGGCGGGTGCACTTTCCGGACAGACCGTGACACACCGTTGAATGACCGAGCCCTCCGGCCATTCAACGGTGCGTGGGAGGCTTTGTGGCGCGGAACCTCAATCGGAGACGCTGGTGCGCACCAGGGTGTCCACCATGGGCAGGGTGTCGAGCGTGCTGGCGATCCAGGGCAGCGTTTCGACATACGTCCCATCCGCGAGGAGCCGCGAATAGTGCGCGTAGCGCGAGACGAGCGCGTTCAGTCGAGCCTGGGCGCCTCCAATCAGGCAGTCACCCACGGGGTCGTCATACGTCACGCCGGGCACGCCGAGGATCGTGGACCGGCAGGCCGGGGATGCCGTCGGCGTTGAGCCGGGCGTGGTGTCGACATGGGGCTGGTTGAGAAGCGGATGGAACGTACCACCCGGGCAGAGCCCGCCGATGTTCGTCGTGGGGGCGCAAGCGTAGGCGTTGAACGCGGTGACGAACGTATTGGTGAGCTGGGGACTGGAGACCATGTCGACTGGCACGGAGCGTTGGCCGAAGAGCAGGCTCCCGAGGAGGTCGTCGCTGCCAAGTGCCACCGGGAAGCCCAGTCGCGTGAAGGCCTGGAGCTGACGCGTCGCCCGCGACATGTCCGCGGCGGCCACCTTGAGCGGCGTGTTGGCGGTGAAGAGCGCGGAAACGACCTGGTAGTAGTACCAGCGCTGACGGCCCTGGAGGAACGAGGTCATCCGCGTCTGCGCCGTGGTGATGAGCTCCGAATCGGTGGTGGTCGTCGCGGACTGCTCGAACAGCGCCCTGTCGCGTGGCCAGCGGACGAGGAGCGCGTCCTCCAGCTCGATGGGCGGCGGCTGTTGCGTCGGACAGTGAATACCCAGGCACTCGTAGTGGGTGCGGGTTTCAGGCCACGTATAGGTCGCGGTCTTGGCATTCACCCACGTCAGGTTGGGGTTCTTGCGAGGCAGGGGCGGAAACCCCGTCGGGGGATCGCTCTTGGCGGCCCACCGGAAGCGGGTGTGTATCGAGAGCCTGAGCCTTGCGTAACGCGAGTAGGTGTTCCCCGAGTAGACCTCCCGCTCATTGACCCAGGACACGTCGTAGCACTGGGAGAGCTCTGGGAGTTCGAGGGTGTCGCCGACCTTCGGCGAGTAGGCGTAGTGCGCGAAGCGCAACTCGGGCGCCAGGTTTCTGTACGCCACGTTGGCAGGGCGGGAGAGCTGTGGGTTCCATGAGGTCGGCGTGCACTTGGTGAGCGCCGAGGGGTTCGCCGGAAGCGTCGACTCGGGGATGGGCTGGTTGGCGGTGGAGAACAGCGTGTACGTCTTGGGGACGGACACGAAGGTGGCGGTCTGGGGATTCACTTCCTGGCGCCGCAGAACCTGACCGGTCCGGATGGCGGCCAGTTGGTTGCCGAACCTCACGAGCGCCGAGCGGTAGTCGTTGATGAGGCTGGTGTAGATGGGATTGGTGCGGTTGCCGGAGGCGTCGGGTTGCGCCGCCGGGCGGCTGAAGCTCGAGGCGACGTCCAGGATGCGCTGTCCCTCCAGGACGATCTGCGCGCTCCGCGTCGGGCTGACCTGGTTGGCGTAGCCAGGGTTCTGCAAGGCGAGCAGGGCATAGGCCTGGGCGGAGAAGTTCCAGACCGAGGGATTCGCGAAGGCATTCGTGGGGGAGACCACGCGGGAGTCCCGGAGGCTGCCCAACCGGGCCAGATAGCTGAGCGAGTTGGACTCACCGTAGTTGTTGAGAATGTTGGTCGGGCTGACGCCCGGGTCCGTGGCGAGTGAGGGCGGCACCACGAAGGCGGCATGGGTCGCGATGCCCGTCGCCGCGTAGTGGAACTCGTTCTCGGGGCCCGTGTATTCGCCATAGGTGGGAATCGCATCGCCGTAGGTGTCGGCGTAGCCGATGTATCGGTTCACATCCGCGCGGGTGTCATGTAACTCGACGTCGCCGATGGCGGTCAGGATGGTGGCCGCCAAGGACTCCAGCCGCAGCGTTTGTTCGGCCAGCTGGTTCTGGACGTCGATGAGCGCGACGGTGTTGCCCGCGATGGCGGCGTCGAGCCGGTTGAACTCGGAGAGCATGGCGCCGAAGATGACGTTGAGGGTCATCTCGATGAGGTCGAAGCGCTCGCGCATCTCCAGATGGAGCGCGCGCACCTCCTGCCTCAGCGCCATCACGTGCTGCAGGATCTGCTGGTCGAGCGTGGGGCCGCTGTCTCCCAGGAGTCCCACCAGCGTCATCACGGCGCCCAGGATGTTCCCGGCCAGCACCAGGGAGGCGCCGGAGGTGAGGGCGTCTATCGCGCTGAGGCCGGCGACGGCGGTGTCGAACTTGTTGATGGCGGTGATGATGGAGAACCAGGCGGTCGCCACCTTCTCGAGCTTTTCGCCCTCCTTCGGGTTGGTGATGCGCGCCAGGTTTCCCAGCAGCTTGGCCGCAACCGCGGCGGCATCGATTTCCTTCTGCTCCGCCCCCGCCGTAGCGGCGGCCTCCGCGCGTTGCTGAGGGGGGCAGGTGGGCGCGGGCGTGACGGGACAGATGTTCAACAGCTGCGCCAGACGGGCACGCGCCTGTTCACTCTCCGCGGCGAGCGTGGCGGCCACCAGCTCGAACTGGCGTCGAATCTCTTGCAGGAAGCCCTCCTGGGTCGTCTGGGCCAGGAGGGCGTCGATGTTCAAGTGGGCGAGCAACTGCGGGTCGGACTTGAGCTGCGCGAGCGTGGCGGTGGCGTCCACATTCACGGGCTGGCCGAGGCTTTCGTTCCACCGGAGCGCGAACGTGGTGTCCTGCGCCGCCTGACGCCGTACTTCCGTCCACACGGCGAGCTCGACCTCACTGCGCGCGCGCAGCCAGGTGGTGGTGCGCAAGGAGCCGTTCACCAGGTCTTCTCGTGTGTCGAAGGTGGATACGGACGCCCCAAGCGTCCTGTCCACGAGCAGGCGGAGCTGGGGAGAGGAGGCCGCTGCGCTCTGGGAGTCCGCGATCAGGAATGCGACGAGCTTCAGCGCGGCAACGGGCTCGGACGTCATCGCATCCGAGGGGAGCATGGACGCCGTCAGGCGCTGCTGGAGTCCACTCAGGTGCTGATAGACGTCCGCCGAGCTGGCGGTCGGGTTCTGGCGCCGCCATTCGACGAGCTCCGCCGAGAGCACCAGACGCACCAGCCCCTTGTGGCCGCTCTCGCGGACCTCGACCTGCGCCGAGAAGAGCTGCTCGGCCAGAACCTCAGGGTCCAATTGGAGCGGCGCGGCCTGGGCGGAAAGTCCCACCCCCCACACCACGGCGATGACTGCTGTGAGCCTGCCCCGATTCCGTGGACACCCGAGATGTGATGGAAAGGGTGTCCAAT